>NZ_JBFRNC010000093.1:0-4529 GCF_041470825.1 Vibrio sp. 10N.261.55.A10
TCGAGGCACCATTATTTGGTGCTTAACAAATAATGGTCTTTATAGACCTGATGTTGACACAAATAATTCCCCTTTAGTTCAGTTGGTAGAACGGCGGACTGTTAATCCGTATGTCGCAAGTTCAAGTCTTGCAAGGGGAGCCACATTCAAGAAAGCCAAGTCGAAAGACTTGGCTTTTTTTCGTTTGAACAAAAACAAACTCTATTCAATATACACATCAGCTCCTCACTAACTCTTAATCAGTCTCGATAAATTGAGTTATCTCCTTTTAGTACTCTTACTACAGCAGTTGATTCTAAGTTCTATAAAGCATATCCACTACAACAGAACCAACGCCTTATAAAGTTCATGACCCGCTAATATTCACATTAAAACAAATAGAACCAAGTCCTGTTACTTTTTTTTCTTCGAAAATTTAATCCCTATCATACTTTGATGTCTTTCTAATATCTGCCTTACACCACTTAGATTAAGATTCGATGAATTATACCTAATACTAATTATTGAATCGCTGCGCGGGGAAATATGAAACTAAAAACGCAAGCTTACTTATTATCGGGCATCATCTTGATCGCCCTGCTAGCACTGACGGCTACAGGCTTATGGACCTTAAGAGTTGCTAGCAACATGGACAACAAAGCTCGCGTAACAGAGCTGTTTAAGAGCGCATACAGCATTCTTACTGAAGTCGAAAAAATGGCGATTGATGGCACACTAGAAGAAGAGCAAGCCAAGCAACTAGCTACTAGCCTTCTACGCAACAACATCTATAAAGATAATGAATATGTTTACGTAGCCGATGAGAACATGACGTTTATCGCGACACCATTAGATCCTCAACTGCACGGAACCAGTTTTAACGACTTTAAAGATGGCGACGGCAATAGTGTTGGGCAGCTAATCCAAAGAGTACTTGGTAATCGTACTGGCGAGATCATTGAGTACACCTGGACACAAAAACTGCCAGATGGAACGATTGAAGAAAAACTGTCTATTGCAGAGAAAACGCCACATTGGGGTTGGGTTGTCGGCACTGGTATCGGGTTCAATGAAGTTAACGCTCGTTTTTGGTCTACTGCTCAATGGCAGCTATTCCTTTGTGTCGTGATTGCTGGTCTTATTCTGGCGAGCCTAATTGTATCCATTAAACGCATGCTAGCGCTTCTTGGCGGCGAACCTAAAGACGTACGAGAAGCACTACAAGCCGTAGCACAAGGTCGAATTCAAACCTCTTTCGAAACTCAGGCAATTGACGGCAGTATCTATCACGCCGTACAACAAATGAGTAAGTCATTGGCTGAGCTAGTATCAAACCTTGACGCTTCAATGCTGGCATTAAGAGGCGAACTGCAGCGCGTAGAAGATCGCGCTGGGTCAATTGGTCAACTGACAGACACCCAACAGCAATCAACAGAGATGATCGCGACAGCAATGACCGAGATGGCCTCTTCAGCCAATAACGTAGCTGCTTCAGCTAGCGATACCGCGCGCAACACCGACGAGGCCGACAAACAGAGCCAGCATACCCAACAACTCATTCACAACACAGTAGATAACATTCAAGGCTTAGCAGGCCAACTAGGCACAGCAAGCGAAGCTGTCGCTAACCTAGATAACGATGTAAACAACATTGCAAAAGTATTGGATGTGATTGGTGATATAGCGGAGCAAACTAACCTATTGGCACTAAATGCAGCCATTGAAGCAGCTCGAGCTGGCGAACAAGGTCGTGGATTTGCTGTTGTAGCAGATGAGGTTCGTAACCTTGCAGGCAGAACACAATCGAGCACAAAAGAAATCCAATTAATGATTAATAACCTTCAAGAGGGATCTCGCAACGCAATTCAAACCATGGAAGTGTGTGCCGCGACCAGTGAAAGCACCGTAACAGAGTCTCAAAACGCCTCTGAAGCACTACAACAGATTGTTGTCGCATTAGAGTCCATTTCATCAATGAGTCATCAAATCGCAACAGCGGCCGCTGAGCAGACTCAGGTGAGCGATGATATATCGAAGCGTATCAATATGATCGAAGAGAGCGGTAACCAACTGAGCAATGTCGTAACAGAAAGTCATAACAGCACCCAAACTCTTGCCTCTCTTTCCAACGAATTAGAAGCTTGGGTTAATAGGTTTGAAGTAAAACACTAAACTCCCTAGAAAATTTTCAAATAAAAAAGCACGTTTTCATACGTGCTTTTTTTATTTCGGCGCCCATTCAGTGTAGTTAACCGTAGTTTTACTATCTTTTAGGGCATGCTAGACCTAGGTTTTTCACCCCAAATGAGCAAAAACAACCCACTAAGTATAGAAAAACATCAAACGATACTTTTTTTGCAATTTAATGTTGACCCAGAACGCGAAAACACGTTTAATACACCTCGTCGCCCGGATAGCTCAGTCGGTAGAGCAGAGGATTGAAAATCCTCGTGTCGGTGGTTCGATTCCGCCTCCGGGCACCACAATTTATTTGTTGGTGTCTTAGACAACAACAGTAAAGCACAAAGAAATATTATGTGCCGACTTAGCTCAGTAGGTAGAGCAACTGACTTGTAATCAGTAGGTCACCAGTTCGACTCCGGTAGTCGGCACCATTTCTTTAAAGCTTTAAGAATAATTCCCCTTTAGTTCAGTTGGTAGAACGGCGGACTGTTAATCCGTATGTCGCAAGTTCAAGTCTTGCAAGGGGAGCCAAGTTAATCATCAAGCATAAGCTTTTTGATTCATGATGCCGACTTAGCTCAGTAGGTAGAGCAACTGACTTGTAATCAGTAGGTCACCAGTTCGATTCCGGTAGTCGGCACCATTCTCTTGATTAGAGACTAAACAATCAATTCCCCTTTAGTTCAGTTGGTAGAACGGCGGACTGTTAATCCGTATGTCGCAAGTTCAAGTCTTGCAAGGGGAGCCAATTAAAAGAAGCCGCATCATTGATGCGGCTTTTTTGCATCTAAAGATCCTAACTTATTAATACAACTACCCTCACCTTTCAAATACCATATTCAATTCAGAAACCAACCGTTTTTATATCCTTCCAAAGCTACAAATCTTCGCTACTTAATGCTCTTCAAAATCTCCCAACAACAAACGACACATTCACGTAAGAGTCAGTCACAGTACGTTGCTACTCATTTTATTGACTAGGAGATCGGTTGAAAAAATCAATACTAAGTTTGGAGGTAAGAAAGCTAAATAACGAATCAAGTAAGCGCTGAAAAGCTCTGTAAGACACTTCAATCCAAATTGATACACAGATTACTCTTTATCAAAACTATCCACTACAATAGCGCCCATAGAGGCTGGCATTGAAATAACAATCACTCTTTTGATCGATACGACGGGATCACTCAATAGAGGTAATTTGTCCAGGCAAGTCAGTACCAAAGCAACGACCAATGCCGTCATAACATAAGCAATCACTATTCTGAAAATAAACACCGGCAACCGAGCAACAACATCTTTTTGAAAGACACTCTCATACGTATAGAAGCCTAAGAACACCGCAGACAGTAAAAATAGCAGCAATAGATTAGCGGTAGGTAAAGTCTCCCCTAACTTCCAAGCCTCTTCAGAAAAAGAAATCGGCACGGCCAAGGCAAAAGATCCCACAAAGATCTGGCTCGCATCTTCAAAGTTAAAACTCAATTTCATAATTCGACCCATTAGGTTTAAGGCTTTATCTAATTCTGAAAAGAATCACAAAACTATCCGCCAATGATTTGGGGGATTTTTATTTCTACTAAGCAAACAGTAGTGACCTTCTAGCATCATCTTAGTCGCAATAACCAAAACATAGCTTGAACTAACCAGCAAGAAATCAATATGCTCAGAGCAAAACGGTCAACACGACTGATTAATATCGAGTCAACAAACACATCAAAATCGAAGACAGAGTGGTAACCCCTAATATACCAGCACCTAGAACCAAAGAATCTAAATCCGCAGGGTGATAAACGTCACTTCACGAATACGAGGGATGCTCTATTTCTTCGCTTATATACCCCTCAGGCACCACTTGGGAACACACTTAGCGACTCTCACCTTTAAGCTGAATCTAGCCTACTTTCACCCTTTGAAGTACTTAGAACGAGTCGCTCAATACCATCGAGAGTGGTTTTAAGCTCAATGCATAACAAGAGACATTAAGTCGACTCATTATGAGCTCTAGCGTTCTTAAGAGAAGCCTCCATGATAGAGCCCTAATTACACGTATCCTATAGATTCACAGATAGAGCAGAAGTCAGATTTCGTAGCCGAAAGGCTGTTAACTAATACTGAGAGCCGCTCACTTAATAAAGGAAACATCTACAGCGCGTATGGCTCGAGTATCTGAATGCTAAACTTAAAGCTAGATACGTTTGAAATCATGCTCGAGTCACCTCACAGCTGGAATCAGAAATGATGTAGTCCTAATCATGAGTTGGTTTTGGGAAAAACCTGAGCTAAGAGCTGTGGGCTGCGGGAAAATCTTTTGTGTAAGTTATTCGACTGACGTGCGAAACACTATGATTTATACCAATTAAAGTAAA
>NZ_JBFRNC010000094.1:0-14891 GCF_041470825.1 Vibrio sp. 10N.261.55.A10
CGGTGGTGTGAGAGGACGGAAGCCGTGAGGCCTCCTCCTACTCGATTGCACCTTAGGTACTAAGGTGCAATTGGTACTACTTCTGGGTTATCGATAGCATAAGTTTCAAACTTGTCTTGGATCTCTTCGATCTCAGTCCATCTAGTCGCTCCAATCGGCAGAATAGTTTGGTCGTCAGTGATAATGGCGCGAAGTAAATTGCTCACTATAGAGTAGATTTCTGGATCCTTTAGCATGTTCAAGGCATTTTCAGGTTTGCCTGAATCAATTCCATTGTCGAAATATGCCGTTTCAAAATTTATAATTGAAGCGTAAACACTGCTGATGTCAGACATTTGATTATGTATCTTTGTATTGTTGGTCCAAGCAGGGTTCGTCTCTACTCTTAGCTCTTTTTGTTTAGTCCCATCTTCTTGCTTAATCCAGCGGTTTTTTAAAATCTGCATCGAATCTATATCATGAAGAACAAAGTAAGGCTTTTTGAAGTGCTTGAGAATCTTCATAAACATCGAGACTTGGACTTTTCCTCCGCACCTCAAAATCAATAGATCATCAAACAACGTCTCACCTTGCGATTTTGAGTCAGCAATAATTTTGCCAAAGGCTGAAAACTCCGTATCTCCCTCTACCAGCAACACTTTGCCGCCAAAAAAGAACTCCATGACGTCTGGGTTTAACAGGTTTTGGAGTTTCAATGACTCTGTTTCATCATCAGTGAACTCAATATCATCAGGTTTAAATATCGTTGTAGCAACAACGTCATTTCCTAAACTCTCAACTCTGATGATTTTTGTATGATCTCTGGTTAAATCAATGAAACTTGGAGAGTGAGTAGTTATCATTATCTGCCAGTTGTCGTTTGTTTCAGCGATAGAGTAAAGCATATCTCTTGTCTCACGACAGGCATAAGGGTGAAGGCTTAATTCGGGTTCATCTAAGAGCAGTAAGTGTGACTTTATACTACCAAGCGGTTTATATTTTTTACCCTTATCTAATGATTCGTAGCCAAGTTCAGCGATTTTTTTCAGAACCGCCCACAGTAAGGTTCTCCTAGCTCCGCTGCCGTGGTTTGATACGGGAAACATTTGTTCACCTTTCCCAAACCTTACGTCGACTTCTTTACTGTCGAATATTTTCAAATTACTTTCAGCAACATTAGCTTCTTGTAAAGTTATACTGAGTTTGTGTTCAGGTACGATTTTACATGCGTATTCTGATATTTCATCGGCTAAATCGTTTAAAGCAGCTCTTGTTGCTGTAACAAACTCGCCCTTAAGACTATTGATTTGCTCATGCAATGTTGTAAACGTTAGTGAGTCTTCTGATGGTCTGAACTCCCTTATTTTTTGCTCTAAAAGTACATCGACTAAGATATTTTTTATTGAATCATTTTGGTTGTCTGGATTGTCAAACGTCCCTATTAGATGAGCTTTGGGTCTCTTTTTTCTAGACGCGTTATCAGTAGCCCAAGGCCTATGAGGAGACGGATCCTCAGGGGTAGGGTAACGTTCAAGATCAACGCGGAATCCAAGCCTTGAAGGTGCTTCATTAACTTTTTCCCAGACAAATTTTTCTTTGATTCTTACCGGGCTTTGGTCGCCTTGTTCTTCGTTTAAAACTTCTCGGAAACCGGAGCTAGGCATATCATCGCCACTACATATCATATGAATTTCGATAGTGGGCAGGGCGTGGGGATTGTTGACAATATTGTTGTGAAAGTCTTCTTTGGTTAGTTTTTCACTATTTACTGCAGCGTAATATGCTTTAAGGATAGTACTTTTACCAAAATTGTTGCCACCAACCAAGATGACAATATCATCAAGTTCAATCTCAACAGGAATGCCTCCAATCGACCGAAAATTTGAAATCAGCAGTTTCTCTAAACGTACAGACATGTAACCTCCAATTTATGTTCATATGCACTAGGTTTATCACTCAGGTCGATAGATCGCTAGAATTAAAACCCTAAGTCAATGAAATCATGATTTAGATCAGATGTTTACTTGAACAATATTAGTAAATGTCTACTTCAAATAAATGGAAAGTTGTTGGTTGAGTGCTTTCTAATATTGTTTGTGACAATGTATACTCAACGCACAAGCCTAACTCAAAGTAACCTATGAAAAAGTCGTTTAATGACAAAGACCTAAAGTCTATTGCGGATGTTATTAAAACTAATATTTTTGTCCCTTTGACTGAGAAGAAAACCACGATTTTTCTTTGTGGTGCCGATATCACGGATGCAGATACTGGTCGATCCAAGATGGCCAAGGTACTAGAACGACATTCTAAATATGAGCTTTTGTACCCTGAAGATATTTTTGATGATCTTTTAGCCGGGCCGGGCCAGCATAGCTTGCTTCATTTAGAAAATGTCTTAGCCGATTGTGTCGATGCCATTATTCTTTTTCCTGAAAGTCCAGGCTCGTTTGCTGAAATAGGTGCGTTTTCTAACAATGAAAAGTTAGCTAAAAAACTAATTGTTATTTCTAACAAAAAGTATCGTGGTCAAAAGAGCTTTATCAATTACGGGCCGTATCGACTGATTAAAGCCTCCAATACAGGCAAAGTTTTCCAAGTTAACTACAAAGATTTGGATGATTTAACTTTAGGTAAAAAACTCTATCGAACGGTAAACGAGCGAGTTACAAAGATCAAAAAAACACACCCGGTTAAAAAGGATGTTGCTAACATCTTAGAAGCCGAGCACTTTATTTTGCCGTGCATTTATTTAATTGATAACACCAATTTCTACATATTAACTCGACTTATTGGGTTTGCTACTGGTAGCGACTCCAAGTTCTGTGAGATAGCTACGAAATCTGCATTAGGTAGACTTGCTTCAAAGAGATTGATTTCGAGAACTTTAGACGGCTACAACGTAACCCCTGAAGGGGCTACATATGTTAGAGATACTTTTAGTAACAGGAAGTTAGATGCAATAAGATTAGAAGTGCTTAACGCTGAAAATCGTAGAAATGCTACAGTGAATAGTGGTAGGATGTCCTACGGCGGATACCCTTAGCAAATAGTGTACACCTGTTCACTGGATAGTGCTTCGCTGTCCTGTATCAAAGCTAGTTCAATGTCGCATTTAACTGTGCAGAGCAAGAAGACATTCGTTTCTTGAACTGCACAGTCAAATCCGTTAATTAAGACGTAAGGGTATCTCGCCACATGCCTCCTGATAATATTTATCGCCTCAAAAATTTTGGTTTACCTGCATTATCATCTATCGATGACTTCGCTCATGCGATGAAGCTATCACCTAGTACTCTAAGATCATTATCGATATCTTCTGATTCTTTATATAAAACTTATAATTTGCCTAAGAAGTCAGGTGGTACGCGAGAAATCGCTCAACCATGTAGAGAACTAAAAGCAGTTCAATCTTGGATTCTTAGAAATATACTCGATAAGTTAAATAGTTCTCCATACTCAAAAGGTTTTGAAATTGGAACTTCCATCTTAGACAATGCTACACCTCATGTAGGTGCGAGCTATATATTGTCGATAGACTTAGAAGACTTTTTCCCTTCGATTCCAGCGTACAAAGTATATGGTGTATTTAGCTCAATAGGTTATAACAAAGAAATGTCCCGCCTGTTGATGAATCTGTGTACATATTACGAAGTATTACCGCAGGGCTCTCCAGCATCTCCTAAACTCGCTAACTTGGTTTGTGCAAGACTAGATGCGCGAATTCAAGGATATGCCGGTCCACGAGGCATAACCTATACCAGATATGCTGATGATATAACTCTGTCTGCAAATACCGCTATAAAAATGCAAAAGGCCAAGTCTTTTCTAGGGACCATCATTGCTGGCGAAGATTTAGTCATAAATAAGCGAAAGACCAAAATATGCGGGACTAAAAGGCAAAAAAAAGTTACAGGATTAGTACTTTCTGAAAATAGAGTAGGGATTGGTCGACAGAAGCTTAGAGAGATTAGAGCGGCTATTTATAACTTATTTACAGGCAAGTCAGTAGATTTCTTGTTCGTTAATGGATGGCTATCTTTTGTTTATTCAGTTGATAAAAAATCTTATAGCCGCTTGTATGGTTATATCGATCAGTATGAAAAGAAATATCCCACCTCAGTAGCTAAAGACAACCTAATCGGTAGAAGAGATTAAGGTGCGTCACTTTATCGATGTTTGCGATTTCAACAACGTAAAGTCTAGTAAGCACTGAAAGACGAGCTTATTATATTGTCTTGCACATCAATATTCTGGAGAGCGAATGAAAGTTGTTAGGTATGGGTGTTTTGCTTGGTCTTATTTGAATTTGGTGGTTTGTGGTTTGTGGTTTCGGTAAAGTGACTTAACTCATGTGAACATGTCTGTTCGTGACATTACGTAGATCTGAGGGACACACAGAGTAATCCAATAATCTAACCAACAAACACAAACTTTAGAGCGAGCTGTAAGTTGAACTAAAAAATTCAGCATGGAAGTTTACAGACGAGCTCGTGTGAGAAAACTTAACTGGCTTACTGGATAACACAAAACAGAATTCAACGTGTGTAGCGAACAAGAAACACGGTGGCGTGTGTAAAATCTGAAAAAGAAACGACAGCAATGCCCACAAGGTTAACACACAGCGCGCTGAATCATGAGTACAAGAAGATGTAAGTCAGACAGAACAAATGTTCTCGTTGATCGGCTTTGTGTAAACGAATCATGTAGATGTTGGCCACACGTATAATGGTTGGGTTAAAACAGCGTTTAGAGAATGCTGGTGAACTCAATATGCTTGAGGCACCAGTTGTAATAAAGGTTTTAAGGGGAAACGATGATAAGGATAGCTTTGGAAAATAGTGACATTACTATCTGGGTCTTACAGTCTCAGTGCGTATTATGTACGTTATGTTAAATTGATTTTGATGTTTATAAGGCAGGTATCTTTGTGTGATGCCCTGCCTTTGTATTGTGCCGATATTCTCTAATTTATACTGTGTATTTAACCAAACTGGCTATTTACCATAAAATACCTAATAACCAGTGATAATAATCTTCGATTTTAACCCTGGTATTAGTTAGAGATTAACCGCCAGCAAATTTAACTTTGTAGCCTTTCTTTTCAAGGTGCGCTTTGATCTTGTCGCGCGCGTCACCTTGAATTTCAATGTTGCCATCTTTTACTGAGCCACCGCAGCCGCAAACTTTCTTGAGTTCTGCTGCCATTAGTTTTAATGGTGCGTCATCTAGGTCTAAGCCAGTTACGACAGAAACGCCTTTGCCTTTACGGCCTTTGGTTTCTTTTTGGATTCGAACGATACCATCGCCTTTAGGACGTTGGACTTTCTCTTCTTCAGGCTTAATGCGACCTGTTTCTGTTGAATATACTAGGCTCATAATTTACTTCTTTTGTTGCTCTGCTTTTTGTTTTGCGAGTAAGTAAGCTTCTATATGGCGTTGGATTGCAACCTTGCCGCCTTTGATTAAGCGACCGTTAAACATGCAATACCACGCATTAGGCTCACCGGTGTCATTCTTGATTTGGTAGCCGTTGAAGTTTTCAGTCGAGCCACCAGTTCCTCTCGACTTATTTAATGACATGAATTCTTTTGGATCAATAATAGATGCGGTATCAATCCACCAATCAATACTCTTTTTCACGGCAGCTAGGTTGCCCTGAATAACGTTGTTTTTTAACTTAGCACGCCAAACTGTGTTGTTAGCATCTATCGATTGAAGATGGACGCTTCGGTAAATTGAATTAGCCATATCTATTAATCATCTTTCTGTTTTCACTGCATTAATCATAAGTATACTAATAATGATATCAAGCATAATATGGTAAAAACACCTGTCGAGGTATGGTAATTTGAGAAAAAAAGTCCCTATTTTAACTGACTCTGTGATAATTAATTCATTTGTTGAAAAATTAAACAGCAACGCGACAATAGAAATTATAGATGAGTTGACAGGATTTCAATACTCTCGCAATTCACTGTTGGGCATTTACAGTGATTGGAATCGCTATCATGCGTTCTGTACCAAACATCGTATTAACACACTTCCCGCATCTATAACCGCTGTTCGTCGTTTTCTTGAAACGGAGTCTAACGATAGAAAATACGCATCGCTAAAACGTTACACTGCAACGCTTAGCATGTTACATACTGTGTTGAGCTTTGCAAACCCGATCAAGCACAGGCAAGTTCGCTTTACCCTACTCCACTTACAATCTCAAATGGCCGGTGACGCTAAACAAACCAATGCTATGACATCTGTGCATCTCACTGATTTGAATACGTTACTCTCCCATGAGAAAGCAAACCTGAAAGAGATCAGAGACATTGCTATTTATAACGTGATGTTCGAGTGTGCTTTAAAGCGCTCAGAGCTTAAGTTGTTATCGATGAGTGATGTTGAGTACGTTGAAGATCATTACCAAGTAACAGTCAAAGATTCGGCTTATCAGTTGTCACAAATAGCCAGTGTTGCACTTCAACGTTGGCTTTCGTTTACTGGTATACAAGATGACTTGCCAGTATTTCGTGCGATAGACAAGCATGAGAATATTGGTTTGCAGCCTTTAGATGATTCGTCCATCTATAGGATATTGAGAAGAGCTAGCGACTTACTTCAACTGCCAGAAAATCACCATTTCTCTGGAAATTCGATTCGTGTTGGTGCTGCACAAGAGTTGTCGAAACAAGGTCTTAAGGTGAGAGAGATTCAGGACTTTGGTCGTTGGCTTAGCCCGGCAATGCCAGCTCAATATGTCGGTTTCACGGGAACGGCTGATAGTGAGAAGATGAAGTTTAAGGCGTTAATACCTTGGCAATGACGGGTCGCAGATTACTTGGATATTACTATTTTGATATAAGTTATGGTTAAAACGATATTTGTAAAAACGGTTAGCGTTAAAAACAAAAAGCGCCTTGGCGAAAGCTCAAGGCACTTGTTGGTTCAGCTCTAAGTGAACGAAAACGAGTTAGAAACCTAAGAAAGGCTTGTTCTCACGCAGTTTTCTAAGAACTGGCTGAATTTGTGGCCGTCATGCTCAACCATTTTAGGGAACATGGAGATTGGCGTCATACCTGGGAAGGTGTTGACTTCGTTCAGGTAGATCTCGTTGTCTTGCGTTAAAAAGAAGTCGATACGAGACAAGTGACGAAGCTTCATCTGGGTGAAGACTTTTCGTGCGCTGTCTGCAATCAATTCACGCTGTTCGTCAGTTAAATTACTTGCTTCAACTTCAGTGATCGAGTGGCTGTCTGCACTGTACTTCTCTTCGTAAGAGTAAAATGCGCCATTCGGTGCAATCACCTCACCCGGCTTGCTGATGTGTAGCTCGCCATCGATTTCATAAGCAGCAATTTCTAGCTCTCTAGGCACCACTGATTTCTCAACCAATACTTGGTCCGAGAAAGTGAACGCCTTGTTGATAGCCTCGCTTAAATCTTCTACTTGGTTAACTTGGTAACAACCTACAGAAGAACCTTGACGAGCCGCTTTCACAAACACTTTACCCCACTTTTCAAATGCTTGAATTGCTTGAGAGTGAGCTTGATCATTGTTGTCTGATAAGAACAGGTACGGCGTATTTGGAATGCCGAGTGCGTCGTACCAAAGCTTTGAAGTGATTTTGTTAAAGCTGTTATTGCTAGCTTCTGAACCACAGCCTAGATATGGAATTTTAGCCATTTCAAACAGTGATTGAATATCACCAGTTTCACCTGGGAAGCCGTGGATGCAAGGCACAATGAAATCGACTTTAGATGCTAAATTGTCACCGCGCAAGGTTTGGTCGTTAATATCAAGATAAACCAATTCACCTGAATCAAGACACCAGCCTTCGTTTTTAATTTCAACTCTTACAACGTTAAAATCTGCAACGCTATTGAGTTGTTCAAAAAGGTAATTGGCTGAAACTAAAGACACTTCATGCTCTGAAGATCCACCGCCGCAAAGTAGAAGGATGTTTGTGGTGTTCATGGGTAAATTCGGTCCTTGAAACTAGGAGTACTGACTTCAATGATAAACAAAAGTCGAGATAGGTACAGTGTTTTGATTGTTAAAATTGCGTTCGAAAGATCGAGCGATTAACTATTAAACAAAACAGCGAGTCTTAAAACAAAAGAAGGAGCATTTGCCCCTTCTTTATGAATCAAAACTTAGTTCAACTTGTTAAGCGTTGGGTATTCAGAGTTCTTGATGTCATCAATGCTCTTAACGAACGGCTTCAAGTTTTGGAAAGTGTTCGGCAGTGTTGAGATTGCTTTTTTAGCTTCTAAGCGCGTTGCGTAGTCACCATAAAGTACCGTGAACCACTTAGTGCCGTTAACCATTTTGTAGTTTTCCCAAACTGGTTGAGAAGTCGTAGGTAGCATTTTAACGAAAGAATCGACTTTACTTTGGCTGCCAAGAGCAACAACTTGAACTGTGTAACCAAAACGTTGGTTCATGTCTTGTTGTTTCTTGGTTGGGCCTGTCACTACGGCAACTGGCTTAGCTTTAGTCGTTTGAGCGACTTTCTGTTCAACAGGTTCGGTTCTGATAACGTTGACAACATTTTCTTCAACAACGCTTGTTTGCTCAGATTGAGATACAACGGGAGCTTCAACTTTTGCCGTTTTGTACTCTTCTTGATAACTATCTGAAGTGACATTGGTAACGTAGTCGTCAGATACACATGCAGCCAAGAGCAGTGGCAAAGTCACAATTGCAAATTTTTTCATGGAAAGCTCTATATCCTTAATAATAATTACTATAAATCATGCCGATACGTCGGTTTAGAATCAAGTTAACTTTGAGATTATACACCATTAGTGGGTGACCTATTTCACAAACTTTATGCAGTGTTTGCTTATTCATCTGAATTCGGTGAATTTGCCATCAACCCGTAAGTGCAAAGTAAGTTACGATGAACTTACGTGCATTGCTAGGATATGTCTATGAATCATCTTGATCCCCTACTTAAACCCCGTTCAATCGCTGTTGTTGGTGCTTCTCAACGAGAAACGCGCGCAGGATATATCGTTATGAACAATTTGTTGCATGGGGATTTTAAAGGTGCGGTGATGCCGGTTACGCCGAAATATGACTCAGTGGCCGGCGTTCTTTCTTACAAGAACATTTTGTCGTTACCGATTGTTCCTGATCTCGCAATCTTGTGTACCAATGCGACCCGCAATGTAGCCATTTTTGAAGAGCTGGCTGAGAAAGGTATAGCCTCTGTCATTGTGCTTTCTTCAGACATGCAGCAAGAAAGCGATAATGGCGAGACGTATGATGAACGATGCCTAGCTATTGCCAAGAAGCACAACGTTCGAGTGTTGGGTTCCAATAGTTTGGGGGTAATTGTCCCTTGGTTAAATTTGAACGCCTCATTCTCTCCAGTGACAGCATTACCCGGTAAGATCGCCTTTGTTTCTCAGTCGGCAGCTGTGTGTACCACTATTCTCGATTGGGCTAATGACAAAGAGATCGGTTTTTCGGCGTTTATCTCCATAGGCAATGGTAGCGATATCGAATTCTCGGAGTTATTGGATTATCTCAGCACCGACTCTCACACCGAAGCGATATTGCTTTATGTAGACAGCATTACCGATGCGAGACGCTTTATTTCTGCAGCGCGTGCGGCTTCGCGTAACAGACGAATTTTGGTGTTGAAAGGCGGTCGAACGGCGAAAGGCAGAGCCGCAGCAATGGCACACACTGGCGGTGCCGACACATTAGATATCATTTACGACTCTGCAATTCGACGCAGCGGCATGCTACGAGTTAAGAACTTACATGAACTGTTTGCTGCGGTAGAAACACTGACTCATTCAGTACCATTGCGCGGCGAGCGCTTGGCTATTGTTACTAACGGTGGCGGTCCTGCAATTATGGCGGTGGATACCCTATTTGACCGCGGTGGCAAGCTTGCAGAGTTTTCAGAAGAGACACTTGATAAGTTGAACAAGGTGTTGCCATCGAGTTGGTCTCACAGCAATCCTATCGATATTGTTGGTGATGCCGGTGACCAACGTTATATCGACACCATAAACATATTACTCGATGGTGATGAAGCGGATGCGATTCTTATCATGCACAGCCCTTCAGCAATTGCACATTCCGCTAAAACGGCAGAACGAATTATTGAAGCGATTAAAAAGCACCCTCGCCACAAGCGCTTTAATATCCTGACGAATTGGTCTGGTGAGCTAACAGCAAGGCCTGCACGAAAGCTGTTTACCGAAGCGGGTTTCCCTACCTATCGAACCCCTGAAAGCTCAGTGGTCGCATTCATGCACTTAGTCGAGTACAGACGTAACCAACGTCAGTTAATGGAAACGCCGACTACTGCAGAAAAAGTACACATTGAAGATCTAGCAGATGCGAAAAGTTGGATAAAAAGACAATTACTGGATAAAGATACAGTTAGCCTTGATACTCACCAAAACAGTCAGTTTTTCAAGAGCTTCAACCTCGATGTGTTACCAACTTGGATCGCTTCTGACCCAAGTGAAGCGGTGCACATCGCTGAAACGATTGGTTATCCCGTCGCAGTAAAATTACGTTCGCCGGATATTGCACATAAGTCAGACGTACAAGGCGTGATGCTCAATTTGCGAAACAGCAGTGAAGTGGCCAATGCGGCTCAGGCAATTCTCGATCGTTCTCAATTATCCTTCCCTACAGCGCACATCCATGGCTTGTTAATTCAAGGAATGGCCAAGCTCGCGGGTGGCCAAGAACTGCGAGTTAAGGTCACAACGGACGAAACCTTTGGCCCTATCATTTTACTTGGACAAGGTGGCTCGGAATGGGATGAATCGATTGACGCCGCCGCTGCTTTTCCACCGCTCAACATGACACTGGCGCGCTACTTGATTATTCGAGCGATAAAAAGTGGCAAGATTCGTCTACAAAAACTCCCTAACCCGATTGATATAGAGGGCCTTTCTGAATTATTGGTACGTATATCGCAGATGGTCGTTGATTGCCCTGAAATACATGATTTGGATATCCATCCAGTACTCGCCAACGGAGACAAATTCACGATATTAGACGCTGATATCATATTGAAAGCCTACGAAGGGGATCCGCAAGAAAGGTTGGCCATTCGCCCTTACCCAGTCGAGCTTGAAGAACGTATCCAGCTAAAAGATGGAACCGAAGTGTTGTTACGCCCTATTCTTCCCGAAGATGAACCGCTGCATGCTGACTTCATTAACCGTGTGTCTAAGGAAGATCTCTATAAGCGTTTCTTTAGTGATGTCGGTGAATTCAATCATGAGGCGTTGGCGAATTTCACTCAGATTGATTTCGATAGAGAAATCGCCTTTGTGGTCGTTCGCGAGGAACAAGGCGTTCCAGCGATCATCGGCGTGTCCCGTGCGCTGATTAACCCTGAGAACACAGACGCCGAATTCGCAATATTGATTCGTTCTGACCTTAAAGGTGTTGGTCTAGGTCGCATTCTTATGACCAAGGTTATCGATTACTGCCGTGCGAAGCAGACCAAGCAGATGTCGGGTATGACGATGCCAACCAATAGAGGGATGCTGACACTAGCTCAAAAGCTCGGTTTTAAGCTAGATATCAGTTTTGAAGATGGTACTGCAGATATGGTGTTACCGTTACTTTAACGCCCATGTCTTTTTAAGATGTTGGATACACCAAGACTTGGCGTCGCCCATTTTGTTGCGCCGCCAAGCCATTACTATATCAATAGGCTGCGGCTCGGTACCGGAGATCTGCTGTAGAATGCCAGATTCAATCAAAGGTTTAGCGACACTATTCGGCAAGGTTCCAATCCCTAGCCCTGATGTCAAAGCCTCTACTTTTGCAGGAAAGCTCGTCACGGTTAATCGTGGCTGTTTTTCTAGAATATTGATACTTAGTGCAGGCTGTTCGCGCGCGGTATCTGCAATAGCAATAACCCTGTAACTTTCTCTCGCCTTTTGGTCGAATTCACCAGAACGTTTATGAACATAGTGGTTTGATGCCGCTACCCAAACCATTTCCATTTTACCGATAACGTCACTTTTCATGTCGTTTGGGATAGTGTCAACCTTTGGGCACACCAGTAAATCTGCTCTGCCGTCTGAAAGGGATTCCCAACACCCTGCTAAGATCTCTTCTTGCAAACGAACGCGTGTTTTACTGATTTTTCCTAGTTCATCTACCAGTGGGAAAAAGTTAGCAATCGGGATAATGCCATCAAAGGCGATGGTCAAATCGAGCTCCCAACCGTTGGCTAGAATGCTTGCCTCGTTAACAAGGCGTTCTGTTGCTCCAAGAATTACCCTACCTTGCTCAAGTATCAACTGGCCCGCTTCTGTGAAGTTTGCACGATGTCCAGAGCGGTCAAAAATCATGATGTCCAGATCTTGTTCAAGCTTCTGGATTTGATAACTGAGTGATGAAGGTGCTCTGTCCATTTCATTGGCTGCAGCGGCGAAACTTCCACGTCGGTCGATGGCATCTAATATGTGTAATGCTTCAAGTGTTATTGGACTATGCATCAGTTCCCTACTTTATAAATGAGAGGTTAATCACAAAAATGGAAGCATTCACCAGATAAATGGAACCATTAAAGGTCTTTTAATACAAAGAGTTATACGGTTTAGGCGTGTTTGTAATGACAAAAGTACAAATAAATTGAAATGCAAATAATAGTAATTATCATTTAGATCCAATATTATCTTTCGCAAATCAAGATAATACTATGGAATTAAGGTAACTATCAGATGTATAAGCAATCCCTACTCTCTGCTTCAATCGTTTTAGCGCTTTCATCAACATCAGCCTTTGCTGAAGATTATGCCCTATTTGACGAGGTTGTTGTATCTTCGACTCGTACTAATCAACAACTTGAAGATGTTGCTGCGTCGGTAACTGTGATTAACGATAAAGATATCGAAAAAAACATGGTTACGGATGTAGAAGACTTATTTAAGTACACACCAGGTGTCACGGTGACTACGAATTCTCGCCAAGGGATTCAAGGTATTAACATTCGTGGTATGGAAGGTAACCGAGTAAAGGTTATCGTTGATGGAGTATCACAAACTAGCCAATTTACTCCAAGTGGTACTCAGTCATATAACTTCATTAACTCTTCACGCATTGATGTTGATACGGATATGTTGAAGTCTGTCGAGATTGTTAAAGGTGCGGCTTCTTCTCTGTATGGTTCTGATGCGATTGGTGGTATTGCTGCGTTCGAAACAAAAGACCCGAGTGACTTTTTAAAAGACAAAGACTTCGGTGGCCACGCGAAGTTCAACTACTCTTCATCTGATAATACCTTTAGCGAATCGGTTGCTTTAGCAAATCGTATTGGCGACCTAGAAACGTTAGTTGCTTATACTCGCAGAGACGGTGAGCAAACTGATAACTTTGGTACACCTGATGAGCAAGATACTCAGAACAACAACTTGTTGGTTAAGCTTCAGTACCAATTAAACGAACAACACCGTTTAGAGTTTTCTGGTAACTTCATTGAGAATTCTGGTGATACCGATTTAAATAGTGCAAGTTACACCGACTACACTGGCGAAGACACAACTAGCCAACAGCAAATCGGTATCAAACATATTTGGGATGCTGACCTAGCGTTTGCAGATACTGTTACTTGGCAAGCTGACTGGCTGAGCAAAGAAGAGAATGGCGTAACTAATCGTACTTCTAATGGCGGTATGTTCCTACCTCCGGCAGGTAATGTTCAGAAAAAGGACTATATCTACGAGGATGAAGGTTATCAATTTGATGTGCAATTCGATAAGTTCTTCATGACGGGTAATGTAGAAAACTACTTTATCTATGGCGCTTCATATTCGGACAAAGACATTAAAAACGTTAATAACGAATATAACTCTATCAGCGCAGACCAAGTTATTTTCTACATCCCTGCCGCATCTGAAAGAAAATATGGATTCTTTGCTCAAAATGAAATGACGATCGGAAATTGGATGATTACTCCGGGTGTTCGTTTTGATGGTTTTGAAACTGATCCAGGTGATACAAGTCAAAACCCAAGTGGTAACCCAGAAGAGTCTTATGCAAAATATTCAGACTCAGCTGTTACCGGACGTTTGGGTACAACTTACACGCTTAATGATGAAAATAAGATCTTCGGTCAAATCAGCCAAGGCTTTAGAGCTCCTGATTTCCAAGAGCTTTACTACTCATTTGGTAATCCTGCTCACGGTTATTTGAATGCCCCTAACCCTGACTTAGAAGCTGAAGAAAGTATTTCATACGAGTTAGGTTGGCGTCATAACACAAATTATTCATCAAGCGAAATCGCCATCTTTTACAGCGATTACGATAACTTTATTGATAACGTAGCAGTTAGTGGCTCAGCCACTCCTATGGATCCAACAATATATAAGAATGTAAATATTGATGAAGCTGTAATTAAAGGTATCGAAGCGTCAAATACACTGTCTTGGAATAGCTTCATGCCAGTGAAAGGTGTTAGTACTCGTGTTTCTGCAACGTATACTGAAGGTGAAGATGGCGAAGGTAATCCTCTTAACAGTGTGAACCCTTGGAACGCTGTTGTTGGTTTTAACTATGATGCTCCTTCAGCACTATGGGGTACGTCGCTTAACATTAGCTATACTGCAGGCAAGAAGTCTAGTGATATCAACAGCGATGGTTTGAGTGATGAAATTCTACCAATTGATTCAGCAACTGTAGTAGACCTAACAGCATACTACTTGCCGATGAAGGATCTTACGCTTAGAGCAGGTCTCTTCAACGTTACGGATGAAGAGTACTACTCGTGGAATGACGTTCGTGGATTCTCACAAGAAGATAAAGATTACACGCAAGCAGGTCGTAACTGGTCAATTACAGCTAAATACGAATTCTAATTCGTTAAGAACCTGAATTGCAGATACTAAAAAGCCAGCTAAATTGAACTGACCCCCAATAGT
>NZ_JBFRNC010000095.1:0-218 GCF_041470825.1 Vibrio sp. 10N.261.55.A10
ACGATTTTTGCGTTCGGGCAATGCGCTTGAACTTCAAGGTCAAAAGCCGTATTCATGTCCATCGCGACCGCTTCGATATTATTGCCATGCTTGCCTAACAGCTCGAAGAACGGTCGTATGTCCTTGCGGCTACGGCCTAACCCTATCCAAATGACTTGGTGAGTCTTAGCGTCAGCAATGACCGTGGCATACCGATGTCCTTTAAAGATAGCGAACTC
>NZ_JBFRNC010000095.1:444-932 GCF_041470825.1 Vibrio sp. 10N.261.55.A10
GTATCTCGATACCCATACCCCATTCGCTTGATTAGCTTTATCTTGTTGTTTATCCCTTCTAGGGTGCAGGTGTTTAGCGGATAACTTGCCGATGCGATAATACCGTGAAGATAAGGACTCAGTTTTCGTGCGAACTCTTTCAATGGCTTAATTCCACTCTCTTGTACTTGTGCCCACCAAGCCTCCCAGAGCCCTTTAGCATGTGCTTCTGATTCACAATACCAAAGCTCTTTGAGTTGTGCCCCGAGTATATAAGTGGTCATTAAGTCCTTATTGATATTCAATATTTCTGTAAGATAGCTGTCTTGCCGTGGATTTAAGTTGCCTCTATTTTTCAACAACACCCAGCGTGAGCGCTTGACCCATTGCCTCGCTTTTTTATCTTGCTTGAGTTTGTTGGCTTGGTCGACTCTGACTCTATCCATTACCTCACGACCGAACTTAGCAACAACATGGAATAAGTCGTAAACGATTTTTGCGTTCGGGCA
>NZ_JBFRNC010000096.1:0-9864 GCF_041470825.1 Vibrio sp. 10N.261.55.A10
CGCTAATCCGCGATGAACCATAAAAAAGGCTTAGAAATTTATAAGCCTTTTTAAAGAATGGATAGTCACAATGTTTAAAATGAGTATGTAACACCAACGCGTGTTTTTAACTGACGTTCATTCTCTTCCGCTGAGCCGTAATCTGATGTCCAAAATTCAACATAAGGTCTTAGGTTATCGAATTTATAGCCGATTTTTACACCTAAATCCCATTCCCAATCTTCACCATTCGCTTTGACTTGATCTTCGTAGCTTTTGACGTAGTTCGCCTCATAACTTAATTGAAGGTTTTTTAAATCTTCGTCTTGGAATTTATAAGCGCCAGTCAATGTAAATTTACCTTGCTGAACAGTCTCACCAGCTAATGCTATTTTGTCGCCGTTAACTTTTGTGAGAGAACTGCTTGAACTGTCTGTGTAGTTTTGGAATTCATGACGGTAACGAAGAGCCGTTGTTAGACCGAAGTCAGCTTTATACCCAACACGAAACTGTGGTTTAAATGTTGTTTTTTCATCGCCGAACGTAATAGGCATACCTGGCTGCAAATACCACTTTTCATCTAACGCATAACGAACACCCCAATCAAACTCAGAATCTCCGCGTTCCAATTGGTTATATATATCGCCTTCTGCATTTGGAGCGAACTTTTGTTCAACGCTAAAATATAGCTTTGTCTCGTCTGCTATTTTCGTACTTCCGCCAATTTTAATACGATGCGCGTATTTATCGTCTTCATGCTTATGTTCTGCACGGTAATCAAGAGTTGCGCCAGTCGCTGTGCCTGCAAGAAGAGTTGTAGCAACAATTGCAGCAATTTTTGTAACAGAGTTCATACCTTTGTCTCACTATTATTTTTTTATTCTGGATACATCCAATGTACCCGTGGCTCACAAACCAATACCTTACATGGTATTAAATTAATGTATGACAAATATGGTATTTATTATTGAGTCAGATTTCTGTGAGATCTATCAAAAAGTTCTGACTAATGGCCCAAATATATAGCTAAATGTTATGAATATCTCAATTTAGGGCTTGTGTATTAAATCAATCATGACGTACTTCTCATATTCACAAACCTTAGAAACTCACTTTTTTGCATGTGTTAAAATAATACAAATATTAAGTGTTTCTATATGTTAATAATGATTATTTTAACCATCGTGGCTTAAACATAGGGAGCATGTTGAGAGGCATAAATATAAACCATAGCCAGATGTTTAATAAAAGTTACAAAATGGCTAAATGTAAATTCTATTTATCGGTTGGCTTATTTAAGTCGAAGAGAAAATATTTAGTACTAATTCGTGTTCAAAAGTGGTTTCTGTACTGAGTGTGTACTCGGTATGTGTTAACAATAAAGGATGAGTCATGTTTAAGAAAAACATATTAGCAGTGGCGCTATTAGCGACTGTACCAATGGTTACTTTCGCAAATAACGGTGTTTCTTACCCCGTACCTGCCGATAAATTCGATATGCATAATTGGAAAATAACCATACCTTCAGATATTAATGAAGATGGTCGTGTTGATGAAATAGAAGGGGTAGCCATGATGAGCTACTCACATAGTGATTTCTTCCATCTTGATAAAGACGGCAACCTTGTATTTGAAGTGCAGAACCAAGCGATTACGACGAAAAACTCGAAGAATGCGCGTTCTGAATTACGACAAATGCCAAGAGGCGCAGATTTCTCTATCGATACGGCGGACAAAGGAAACCAATGGGCATTGTCTAGCCATCCATCAGCAAGCGAGTACAGTGCCGTTGGCGGCACGCTAGAAGCGACCCTAAAAGTGAATCACGTAGCGATTAACGCTAAGTACCCAGAAAAGTACCCAGCTCACTCGGTGGTTGTTGGTCAGATTCACGCTAAAAAACATAATGAGTTAATCAAAGCTGGAACTGGTTACGGGCATGGTAATGAACCACTAAAGATCTTCTATAAGAAGTTTCCTGGCCAAGAAATGGGTTCAGTATTTTGGAACTATGAGCGTAACCTAGAGAAAAAAGATCCTAACCGTGCCGATATAGCTTACCCTGTTTGGGGTAACACTTGGGAAAACCCAGCGGAACCGGGTGAAGCAGGCATTGCTCTTGGTGAAGAGTTTAGCTACAAAGTGGAAGTGAAAGGCACCATGATGTACCTAACGTTTGAAACAGAACGTCACGATACGGTTAAGTATGAAATCGATCTGAGCAAGGGTATTGATGAGCTTGATTCACCAACGGGTTATGCTGAAGATGATTTCTATTACAAAGCGGGCGCATACGGCCAATGTAGCGTGAGCGATTCTCACCCTGTATGGGGGCCAGGTTGTGGCGGTACTGGCGATTTCGCTGTCGATAAAAAGAATGGCGACTATAACAGTGTGACTTTCTCGGCACTAAAGTTGAACGGCAAATAGTACATAAGGCTAGTTAGAAACAGGCCTTAAGGAATGTTTTCGAAGACCACTGAACCGAATGTTGAGTGGTCTTTTTGTTTTCTATGAGATTTAAGATGAGCCGGGTATCAGCGAGAGTACAATGAAGCTTACCAATGAACGGTACAGCTGAAACAATACAACCTTGTCAAAAGACAAGGTTGTAATCAGAAAGCGTAGAAAGATTTTAGGACGGCGACTCGATACCGGACTTAGTCATACATCAACTCTTTAGCTTTGTCGGCATCAAACTCCTTTAGAGACTTTCGAGCTAAGTGACGGAATGGGAAAGCTTTAACGACTTCTTCGAATGGTTGGATAGCAAAGGCCCAAAAGATAGAGCCATCTAAACCAAAGATGATCAATGCACACAATGGAATTGAAATTACCCATTGACCAGTAAAGTTGATTTTGAAGACTGCGGTCGTTTTTCCTAGTGCTCTTAGTACATTCCCATGAACCGTGTTGTAGCCACGAACAATTGGCAAGAATATGTAGAGTGGGGCGATAACGGCCAATGCTTGATAGGTAGATTCATCCAAGTTCGGGTAAATGTCACCAATGACCAGACTTAATCCTGCGAATAAGAGTGCACAAACGAAAGAAATGACGACTGCAATATCGATACTGGTATCGACGTTTTTGACTAGGTCATCCATCTTTTTGGAGCCAATCGCTTGGCTGATAGTAATCGCGGAAGAGTGAGCCCAAGCGGTAATAAATTGAGAGACAGCCCTGATCCAAGGCATCACCAAAGTAATCGCTACGTAAGCGTTGATGTTAAGTTGCGAATACAACAATTGATATATCGTTGCGCCAATCAAAAGCATGGTCACGTTCGCTGCTACAGGGAATATTTCGATAAAGTGACGGCGAACGTTGGTAAAGAATTCAGAGCGCTGAGCGTCTAATTTGAGTGAAATCGCTGAGCTTAAATGCACGCACAAAACCAAATACAGCAAGCGGATCGTTATTGCAATAATGCTGCCTAATGCAGCGCCTTGTACTCCAATCCCTTCAAAATTAGAAAAACCATGAATCAGCACATATGAGAGTACAGCATTGATAGGCAGTTCAATTAAGTAACCTTTGAATGGGACTTTAGTTCTGCCTAGCGCATTAAATAAAGCAATGATCACCTGCGTTAACGCGGTAAAAATAACGATGTATTTCGAGATGTCTAGATAGCGGCTGATTTCTAAGTGAAGGGAAGCGTCATCTGTTAAAGCTTGAATCAAGGGTTGTTCGAAAAAAGTAAGTAGAAGCCAAAATAGTGTTGCTACGCCAAGGTTGATAAATAACCCTGCCCAAAATGCTTTAGATAATGATGCGGCGATGCCAGAGCCCACTGCGCGGCTTAATACTAACTGAGTACCGTTTGCCAGCGCCATTTGAATTCCCAGTACAAAGGCAACGATAGTCGTCGCAATCCCCATTGCAGCTAAAGGGATTTCACCAAGAGGAGAGAC
Source organism: Vibrio sp. 10N.261.55.A10 (assembly GCF_041470825.1). Lineage (NCBI taxonomy): Bacteria > Pseudomonadati > Pseudomonadota > Gammaproteobacteria > Vibrionales > Vibrionaceae > Vibrio > Vibrio sp. 10N.261.55.A10. Next base: position 3,897 of record NZ_JBFRNC010000096.1, read on the forward strand.
AAGCAGTGTGTCGATCATCAACATCGACTGCATCAAGATACCGTTTAAGGCGAGGGGCCAGGCGAGAGAGAAATTTTTCCTTACGTACGATTGTGAAGACACAAACAACACCTTATGTGTATAACCGTAAGCTTTCTCTGAGGTGGCGGAGTAGAGCGTTTAAAGAAGAAAACACTACGGTAGTTGATGGTTAAAAAATGGGTGCTAAAACAAGACTGACTTGTGTCTTTGAAAAACAAGTCAGTTTGGTTAATCTCGGTTATGCGATGGCTAATTCAACCCTAGAGAGCTTTTGGTTCTCATCGTCTAGCAGGACTTGAGAAGCAATTCGAGCTTGCTTGGCATCGCCAGACATTATTGCGTCGTAAATCGCTTTGTGTTCTTCTAAACAGAAGCGACCGCCTTCAGCGGAGTGGTCGATAAACTGCTTGAAGATAGTCGACAGAATGTTCGCGAATGGAATGTAAAATTGATTACCTGTCGATAAGAAAATCGTTTGGTGAAACAGGTGATCGTTGGTCGTCCACTCTTCATAATCGAAGCTATTTGCTGCGATGGTCATTTTCTGGAAAAGAATCGAAAGCTCTTTGCGTTGCTCTACAGTTGCATTGGTTGCAGCGAGCGCACACGCTTCCGGGTCAATCGCTTTTCTTAAGCCTAAAAATTGAGACAAGAAGGGTTTAGTATCTTCTAAATCTTGGATCCAGTACAGCAATTGCGGGTCCAAGAAGTGCCACTGTGTTCTCGGTTTGATACGAGTGCCCACTTTTGGCTTCGACTCGATTAAACCTTTTGCCGAAAGTAGCTTAGTTGATTCTCGAAGGGCAGTTCTGCTCACTCCAAAGATTTCGCACAGCTCCATTTCGCTGGGTAACTTTTGATTTTCTTCTAACTCGCCTGACAAGATCTTGCGAGCAATTTGTCTCGCCACTTGAACATGAATTCGGCGGCTTGAATCTTCCACCAATGTAAATATTGACATTTAAACCACCTGAAATTGAAACTTTGAAAACACTAAAAGCCAGACGAATCTGGTGTTTAGTGTCAGTGTATACGTCGAATTTAGTGTGAGGTTTTCCCTCATCTACTCGGGTCTGTTAACCTTATATAGTGTGGCGAACTTAAATCGCTGAGTGAGCTTATATAAACCAGCTAACTAGGGCGTTATTTGTCCGCCGTTAACATCTAGGATTTGACCTGTGATGTAACCGCTGCAAGCGTGCGATGCAAAGAAAGCGAATGAAGGGGCAACTTCATCAATATGGCCAAAGCGTCCCATTGGAATGTTGTTAGCAATGGTCGCTTTCAAATCGTCGCTCTTGCCATCGTGAAATGCGGTGTCGATAGTGCCCGGTGAAACAATGTTGAAACGGATATTGTCTTGCGCGAACTCTTTCACCCAATTGCGGTGAATGTCGTGTAACCAAGCCTTAGACGCGGCATAGATGCCTGCACCAACACCACCGCCTTCGCGAGCGGCGATAGATCCTGTGCTAATCACACAAGATGTTTGCCCGGACTCAGCAGCAGAGGCGCGTAAGTGCGGGATAGAGAACTTGGTTGTCATCAGCGCAGAGCGAACATTAAGGTTCATTACGCGCTCATAAAACTCATCATCGATATTTTCTAGATTGGCGCGACCACCAAGGCCACCGGCGTTGTTAATCAACACGTCCATGCCACCAAAATGATCAGTGAACTCTTTGACTAACCTTTCGCACTCTAATGTGTCCATTAGGTTTGCAGGAAAAAAGGCAACATCGCCACCCAGTGCGGTAAGTTCAGATAGAACGTCATCGACTTTTGGGCTGAAAGCACGACTATTGATGCCGACTTTTGCGCCGTATTTTGCAAAGACACGTGCGGTAGCTAAACCCATACCAGCAGTAGAGCCAGTAATTAGAATGCGTTTGCCTTTTAAATCGTTAAACATCAGAGCCGCCTATATTGTAGATTATTCACGCCAATAAATCATACAATAACACTTGCTATATTCAAGGGTGTTTATCTAAAAACGGGTTATTACCGACATAAATAGTGAGAGTAAGGGTGGTTTTGTGAGTTCACGCATACATTGAAATAGTAAATGAGAACTATTTGTATGAATTAATAGGTTGAATTGGTTTTATAAACCTAAAGATGAGCAGGTTTGTGAAATATTGCTCCAACCTTTACTGGTAGTGACCTCACGTTATTCTGATGCTGTGTTGGTGAAGATATAAATCAGTGCTATAGTCCGAGTTAAATAATACATATCTAATCGGTAAGTAGACACATGGCTGGCTCTTTCAATTCTATTTCAGGCTCTAAGCGAAGCCTTCATGTGCAAGTTGCACGTGAAATCGCCCGTGGTATTTTGTCGGGCAATTTGCCTCAAGGTTCTATTATCCCTGGTGAAATGGCTCTGTGTGAGCAATTTGGTATCAGTAGAACAGCATTAAGAGAAGCGGTTAAGCTTCTGACTTCAAAAGGCCTATTAGAATCTCGTCCTAAGATCGGTACTCGCGTTGTTGACCGTGCATTCTGGAACTTCTTAGATCCACAATTGATTGAATGGATGGACGGTTTGGCCGATACAGACCAATTCTGTCATCAGTTTTTGGGTTTACGCCGCGCGATTGAACCAGAAGCGTGTGCTTTAGCTGCTCAGTTCGCGAGTGCAGAACAACGCATTGAGCTGTCTGGTATTTTCCAACAAATGGTAGAAATTTCTAGCGAAGAAACGCTTGATCAAGAGCGTTGGCTAGATATCGACATGAAGTTCCATAGCCTGATCTTCAATGCAACAGGTAACGACTTCTATCTTCCATTTGGTAACATCTTAACGACCATGTTTGTTAACTTTATTTCTCACTCTTCTGAAGAGGGAAGTACTTGTATTAACGAACACCGCCAGATTTATGAAGCAATCATGGCAGGTAATAGTGACAAAGCACGCCACGCGTCAGCAAGTCACCTGTTAGAAACAAACCACAGATTACCAGCCGCTAGTTAATTGTTTTCACTGTTATTTTAGCTTTGATCGTTTTGCATTATCGACGAGAGGGCATTCTCGTAAAACTAGGGTAGTCAAAGTTAAAATTACGGTTATTCAAAAGCTAATTTCAGCAGTGACCTCTAAAAAGCACGTTTGATACGTGCTTTTTTTGCATCCAAATTTGATGAAAACCTGACTGGTGTCCAATATTTAATCTATTATTTGCTGTTTCGTTAAAAGCACTAGTAACCAGTATTTTAAGTTATATAATAATACTAATTAAATTATTGTGAGTGTGATTATGCCCCAGTCTCTACTGCCAAATATTCTTCAATTCATAGGTCAAATCGACCCATTCGATAAGATCCCTAAACAAGCACTTCGCGAACTTGCCTCTAACGTGCAAATTACTTATCTCGGCAAGGGAGATGTGGTCGATTTGTGTGAGTCTGGGAAGGAAAAATCGCTCTATATCATTCGAACGGGCTCTATGGAGCAACGAAAATCGGATGGTGTGCTTCGTGCCCGTCTAGGCAGTGAAGATTTGTTTGGCTTTACGTTCTTAGATTCTGAAGTCAACGACGAAAAAGGCTATAGAGCTGTCGCAATCGAAAACACCTTACTTTATGTGATTCCACACTCGGCACTTCAAACGCTTTTCAAAGCCTTTCCAAGTTGCGCAGAACACTTTGCTTCACAGGCGCAGGTTCGCTTGAAGTCGGCACTGGATGTGGTCTGGTCGAATAAAGAGAAAGGCCTGTTCATTCGTAAAGTTGAGGAAGTGGCAAGCGGGCAGGTGGCAATTGTTAAGTCTGAGCAAACCATCCAGTCGGTTGCGGTTGAAATGCTTCATCAACGCTCACCGTGTGCCGTGATCTATGAAGGTGAAACCATTGTTGGTTTGATCACCGACCGAGACATGACTAAGCGAGTGATTGCCCACGGCGTGAGTACTGATAGCCTGATCTCAGAGGTAATGACGCACTCTCCACTTACTGTAAAACCGGATGATCTGGTGCTGCATGCGGCCTCTATCATGATGCAATTTAATATCCGTAACTTGCCCGTTGTGAAAGAGAATAAGGTCGTTGGTCTTCTTACTACGTCTCATTTGGTTCAAAACCACCGTGTTCAAGCGATATTCTTGATCGAGAAAATCAAATACGCGGGCAGCGTGAAAACCATGTCTTCGTTCACCTCAGAACGACAAGCTATTTTTGAAGCGCTGGTGGAAGGTAAAGTGGCGCCTGAAACCGTCGGCAAGGTAATGACCATGATTATGGACGCCTACACCCGTCGATTGATTCAAATAGCGATTGATAAGTTAGGCCCACCACCGTGTGATTTCTCTTGGATCGTAGCCGGATCGCACGCACGTAATGAAGTGCACATGTTGTCGGACCAAGACAGCGCGATTGTTCTTGCTGACGATGCAACCGACAGTGACCGTATTTACTTCAAACACTTAGCGATGATGGTGACCAACGGCTTAGCAAGCTGTCACTACCCATTATGTCCAGGTAAATTCATGGCTGCGACGCCAAAATGGTGTCAGCCACTCAGTGTATGGAAGCACTACTACAAGAAGTGGGTGGCTAACCCAGAGTACGAACGCTTGCTTAATATCAGTGTGTTCCTAGAAATTCGTACTATCTACGGCAACAGTGAGTTCGAAGGTATTCTGCGCGATGAGCTGCATAGCAATATTCGCGGTAACCGTGAGTTTTTAAGCACGCTAGTGAAAGACGCGGTCAATACCAACCCGCCACTTGGCATCTTCAATAGCTTAGTGCTAGAGAAGTCAGGTGAGAATAAGAAAACGTTGAACGTGAAGAAGTACGCGATCAACTTGATTATCGACTTAGCGCGTATTTATGGCCTTGCTGTGGAGTGCGATTTGTCGGCGACTGACGAACGTTTCGCTGCTGCCAATGAAAAAGGCATGCTGAGCGACGATGCATTCAAGAACATTCTGGGTGCTTACCAGTTCATTCTCTCTTTCCGTTTTGGCCATCAACTTGAAGCGCTGAAGAACGGGGATGTGCCTGACAACAACATCAACCCAGATAGCTTTGGTAGCTTTGAGCGTAAACACTTGAAAGATGCCTTTAGGATCATTGCTGACCTTCAAGAAGCGGCGAAAATTCGTTTCGGAGCACGTTAATGAAGCTATGTTCAACTAATAAATGTTTAAAACGAATGCTAAACTATTTTCACCCGCTTGAACGAATTAAACGCAAGCGTAAGCAATATTTGGGTACGGTTAAGCTGCCAGAAGCGTTACATGATCTGGTAGAACAGCCTTGTCCTGAAATGACGGATTTGGCCAAAGACAGCGACTATATCGTGTTGGATCTCGAAACCACAGGCTTAGACAGCGAACAAGATCTTATCTTGTCTATGGGATGGGTCGATGTGGTGAAAGGACGAATCGATTTGGCTTCTGCCAAGCATATCTACCTGAACAATGATTCTCAGATTAACGCTGAAACTGCGGTGATTAACCACATCACACCACAGATGCTGGAAGAGGGCGCATCTATTCATGATGCGATGCTCACTTTCTTCGAAGCAGCGAAAGGCAAGATTATCGTCGCGCACGCGTGTGTAGTCGAAGAGAAGTTCATTAGCCAATACCTTCTTCGCTGCTACGGTTTAAGAGCGATTCCTCTGCTTTGGCTTGATACCTTGTGTATTGAGAAAAGCATGGAGAAAGCGATCAGCAATCATGAAGAAGTCGATTTAACCTTGGCAGGGACTCGCGAAAGGTACGGGCTTCCTGAGTACAACAGCCACAATGCATTAGCCGATGCCGTTTCGACAGCGGAATTGTTTTTGGCTCAGCAGAAGCGAGTTGTGCCTAACGATAATGTGACCGTTGCCTTTCTCTATCGGATTAGTCACTAGGAAAAAGAGCTGCAAGTGCGCGGCTCTTATTTTACTGATTTTAAAGGAAAAAAAGCCAGCGATTATGAAGTGACCCCGTAAAGT
>NZ_JBFRNC010000097.1:0-18501 GCF_041470825.1 Vibrio sp. 10N.261.55.A10
CGCTAATCCGCGATGAACCACAAAAAAGCCACCAAATTTGCATTTGGTGGCTTTCAAATTTTAGGCTCAGTTAATCGAGATTAACGAGTGCCATATACCACGATAGTTTTACCGTGTGCAGAAATTAGGTTCTGCTCTTCTAGCATCTTCAAGATACGACCAACTGTCTCACGAGAACAACCAACGATCTGGCCAATCTCTTGGCGAGTGATCTTGATTTGCATGCCGTCAGGGTGAGTCATTGCATCTGGTTGTTTTGCTAGGTTTAGTAGCGTTTGTGCTATACGACCAGTTACGTCAAGGAACGCTAAGTCACCAACTTTTTGGCTAGTTACTTGTAGACGGTTTGCCATTTGCGCTGATAGACGCATTAGGATGTCTGGGTTCACTTGGATAAGTTGACGGAATTTCTTGAAAGAAATTTCAGCTACTTCACAAGGAGATTTTGCACGAACCCAAGCTGTACGCTCTTGGTCTTCTTCGAATAAGCCTAGCTCACCGATGAAGTCGCCTTGGTTTAGGTAAGAAAGAATCATTTCCTTACCTTCTTCGTCTTTGATAAGAACTGCCACAGAACCTTTAACAATGTAGTACAAGGTTTCTGCCTTTTCACCAGCATGAATCAAAGTACTTTTTGATGGGTACTTATGAATATGACAGTGTGAAAGGAACCACTCTAATGTTGGATCGGTTTGAGGTTTACCTAGAACCATAATATCTCACTTCCTCTGCAGGGTATGCTTGCCGCTTTCCGTATTTTAGCTAAGCCTGGATTGACTTGTAGGATAAGAGCACTCGTTGAGCGCTGCAAGCTATCTTGTGTTTCGTTTAAGAATAGTATCCTTTTTCAGGTACTATTTCTTGATTTTAATCGTGACCAAGCTACGATTTTTTACGCAAAATTGTGCACATGATCACGGTATGAAAAGTAATCAACCAGAATGGTGCTCTGTTAACCAATTTTTCCGGTTTCGATGAGTTGTTGTAGGATCGGCCTTACAATGAGCTCCATAGCAAAACTCATCTTCCCTCCTGGTACCACAAGCGTGTTGTGGCGAGACATAAATGAGCCATCAATCATAGCTAAAAGGTAAGGGAAATCGACGTTTTTGATGCCGCGCAAACGTATAACAACGAAGCTTTCGTCTAAACTTGGGATCCCTTTAGCGTTGAGAGGGTTTGATGTGTCTACCGTTGGAACACGCTGAAAGTTGATGTGAGTACGCGAAAACTGAGGAGTAATGTAGTTAAGGTAATCATCCATCGAGCGAACAATCGAGTCCATTACTGCTTCACGAGAATGACCACGATCGCGTGTGTCGCGAACGAATTTCTGGATCCATTCTAAGTTGACGATAGGTACCATGCCGATCAGCAAGTCGACGTGTTGAGAAACATTGATATCGCCATCAACCACACCGCCGTGCAGGCCTTCGTAAAACATCACATCTGAATTTTCTGGGATCTCTTGCCATGGCGTAAAGGTGCCTGGCATTTGATTGTAAGGAACGGCTTCATCGAACGTGTGCAGGTAGCTACGTACCTTGCCTGTACCTTCGTTACCGTATTTACGGAAGAACTCTTCTAGCGCACCAAAGTCGTTGGCTTGTGGACCAAAGTAGCTGATGTGCTTACCTTGCTCGCGCGCTTTACGGATCTCGACATCCATCTCTGGGCGAGTGAAGCGATGGAAACTATCCCCTTCAACCCAAGCTGCCTTCACGTCCATCATATTGAACATTTTACGGAAGGCTTCTGAGGTGGTGGTGGTGCCGGCTCCAGATGAACCCGTCACCGCAATAATTGGATGTTTAGCGGACATGACAACCCTTGTCTTTTGAGTAACTTACTTGTTAGCAATCGTTTACCACTATAACACGGCTCCTTTATGAGCGCAGCTTAGAAGCGTTTTGTGACTTGAATATCAACGGTTTCATGGAGCTCAGAAAACACAATGCTGACTTCTCCTGAAGCTAATTGATGTTTCACTTGATCAATCTTGTTTTGCAGTGAAACCTCTACGTCGCCGTAGTCTGTGCCTTCACGCAGCACGAACTCTTTGATGAGGTTTTCCAGCGTCTCTGGCGCAATGTCTTGCCATGGGATGATCATAAATACTTCTCTCTTTTATGTTCATAAATAGGTTTATTGATGTAGAAATGCGTGTGCTTAGTATTGTTTTACTTCTATTTACTAAGGCTCGGTCATTATGCCGAATCTTGGATACTTTCATAGTAGGCAGGCAAGGCTTCTTCTAACCAAAACCTTGGCTTGAGTGTACTGCCAGTAATAAACCCAACATGGCCGCCTTTTTGAAACAGTCGATAATCGATGTTATCGGGCAGAACAAATTTTGGGATCACATCATCGGTCATGAAAGGGTCGTCTTTGGCATGAATGATCTGAGTCGGTAGTTTGATCTTATTGAGCTTAGGCAGAGCAGAACATTGCGCATAATAATCTTGTGCATTTTTGAAGCCGTGCAGAGGCGCAGTGATTCGTTCATCAAACTCATACAGTTTGGTGATGTTCTTGATGGCTTCAGCGGTGATGCCAAGTTTTTCCTGCAGCAGGTTAACCTTTTTTAGCGCATTCGATTTTAGAGAGTTGAGCAGGTACTTCTTATAGAGCTTGGAGAAACCACGCTCAATACGACTAGAGCAACACGCTAAGTCAAAAGGAGCAGATACGATGGTCGCCGCCGACAGCAATGGGTCGTCTGCGTACTCAGCCAAATAGTTCGCCAGCATGTTTCCACCTAAAGATATGCCAACCGCAACCTTAGGGTTATTCGGAAACTGGGCGTGCAGGTGTCTTAGAAAAAAGCGCGCGTCTTCGACTTCACCTGAATGGTAAGCGCGAGCCAGGCGATTGGGTTTTCCGCTGCAGCCTCTGAAGTGCATCATCACGGACAACCAACCATCTTTAGCAAACGCATTCATTAATCCATTGGCATAAGGGCTCTCAAAGCTACCTTCTAAACCGTGGAATAGAACGAATATCGGCTTGCTACTGCGATCATTCTTATTTGAGGTGTCACCGTCTGGTGATTCGCTCCAAGCAAGATCAAGAAAGTCACCATCGGGTGTTTCTAAGGTTTGCCAGTGAGGATGAAACAGCGCCTGCTTTCGAATAAACCGTGGCACTAAGGTTTGTAAGTGCGGATTAGAGAGACCAGCAGCTGCGGTAAATATTGTCATAAAAACGATCCATGCTTCTTTTACGGGTTTTGATAACGTGTTGAGTTTGTAACGAAACGCCCACGTTTTTATTTGAGCTTGGTTGATTCTCGGCATAAGCGCAAGGCTTCACTTATACGAGATACAAAAACAGGCTATGGGTAACCGTTTGAATAATATCAAGGTTAAGCTTGGATCTTGATTGAATAAAAGGGAAAGAGAATGAGCTAGGGCTGTGGTGCTGGTTCAGAAAAAGCGTCGTAGAGGTTTTCAGCCCCTAATAAACGACAGTACTGAAAAGTGAGCGGTGATTGCTGGTTAGCGTACAGCTGTAGGGAGTTTATACAGTCGACCAGATCGGACTGTTGTTGCTTTTCAAGCTGTAACTCAAACTTTAGCGCTTCACGGTATAGAGAGTCGACAACGTGTGCTTTGAGATGTTTACGTAGCTCTCGATAGCTATGAAGCAGGGTTTCAGAGCGGCTCAAGCACTGTTGAACCTTGTGCCACTCCTCTTCAGCAAAAGACAATTGCTGCTCATCAAGCCATTTGAGAAGCAGCAGTAGATTGACGTTGCCGTGGAACTGGTTTTGCAAAGCTAGGCACGCATCCTTTACACCGCGCACACTGTAATACTGAAGGCTAAATTGCCATAGTCGTTCCAGTGTTAGTGATATTGGGGCGTGCTCTGGGCTCATAAGCTATCCATATCCTGTTCCATCTGCTCAAGCTCTTCTTGAGTGGACATCCAATCCATTTCAACTTCTTCTAGCTGTGACTTACTGCTCGCTTGGAGAGCGAGTACTTTATTCAGTTTAGCCTTATTTTCAGCTTCATACAGTGATGTGTCGGATAATTCTTGCTCAGCTTCTTCAAGAGCCTGCGTTAATTTATCCATCTGCTTTTCAAATTGAGTGAGCTTTTTACGAAGTGGTGCCGTCAGTTTACGGAACTTGGCTTCTTTACGTTTCTGCTCTTTTTTCGCTGCTGCACTGTTGGCGCCGTCTTTGGCTGGTGCCAATGCTTGTGCTTCTTTGCGCTCAACTTTCTGTTGCTCGGTTAGCCACTTGTAGTAATCGCTTAAGTCACCATCAAACGGTGCGACTTGGCGGTCGTGTACAAGGTATAAATCATCGGTAGTTGCACGCAGTAGGTAACGGTCGTGCGATACGATAACCATTGCGCCTTCAAACGTCTGCAGGGCAAAAGTCAGCGCTTGACGCATGTCGAGATCCAAGTGGTTGGTTGGTTCATCGAGTAGCAACAGGTTCGGTTTTTGCCATACCAGTAGCGCCAGAACTAAACGCGCTTTTTCACCACCAGAGAAGGGTGCCACTTTATCGAGCGCTTTTTCACCTTGGAAACCGAAGCTACCTAGGTAATCACGCAATTGTTGCTCGGTGTGTTTAGGGGCAATCTGCATCATGTGCTGCAGCGGTGTTTCTTCTGGGTGCAACGTTTCTAACTGGTGCTGTGCAAAGTAACCAATCTTAACGCCTTGCGAATAACTCAGTTCACCGCCTTGCTGTTTAAGTTCGCCAGAAAGCAGTTTAATCAGTGTTGATTTACCAGCACCATTTCGACCAAGTAGACCAATACGGCTACCCGGTACTAGGTTCAGGCGAATTTTCTCTAGAATCAGATTGTCATCATAGCCCGCTGATACTTCATCCATCATCATGATTGGGTTTGGTAGTGCGTCTGGTTCTCTAAATTCAAAGCTGAATGGATTATCAAACTGAGCAGGCAGCACTTGTTCCATTTTCTCTAGCGCTTTAATACGGCTTTGCGCTTGGCGAGCCTTTGAAGCTTTGTAACGGAAACGGTCAATGTAGCTCTGCATGTGAGACATCTGTTTCTGCTGCTTTTGGTACATCGCTTGTTGCAGAATCAGTTTTTGCGCTCGTTGGGTTTCGAACGATGAGTAGTTACCCGTGTACTCATTGAGCTGTTGGTTTTCAACGTGCACGATGCGGTTGACGATAGGGTCTAAGAAGTCTCTATCGTGCGAGATAAGCACTAGCGTGCCAGGGTAGCTTTGTAACCAACGCTCGAGCCACATTACTGCGTCTAAATCCAAGTGGTTGGTAGGCTCATCGAGTAGCAGTAGGTCACTGCGACACAGTAGGGCTTGCGCTAGGTTCAAACGCATACGCCAACCACCTGAGAATTGAGTCAGGTTCCATGTCATTTGTTCTTGGCTAAAGCCTAGGCCATCCAGTAACTCGGCAGCACGTGCCTTTATGCTGTAACCACCAATGGTTTCAATCTTGCCGTGGATCTCTGCTACCAATGTGCCATTGTCGGCTTGTTCAGCTTTCTCTAGTTGATCTTCAAGGCCGCGGTATTCACGGTCGCCATCAATCACGTATTCAATTGCTGTTCTTTCTAATGCAGGTGTTTCTTGAGCAACCCAAGCCATTTCCCAATGGGCTGGTTTACTGAATGAACCCGCATCAATAGACAGTTCGTCCTTAATTAAGGCGAATAGCGTAGATTTACCACAGCCGTTTTTACCAACCAAACCGATCTTGTCGCCAGGGTGAAAAGTCGCAGATGCTTGGTCGAGGAGTGGCTTACCGCCGCGTAGCAATTGAATATCAGAGAAAATAATCATAATTGAAATAGCATAGAAATTAGAGGTGAACAGACGCCTGCATAGTAGGCTGAAACCAGATAAAAGTCGATCACAATGCAATTTGCGTTATGATGCCAATAACATATTAATAACTTTTGCTTAAATTCTTGTGGCCTTGCCACCGTTTAGCCCTCAAAGGAATGTTTCAAAGGAATGAGTAATACTCCCTCGACAGACAAAGTCGTGCCAAAGGTGTTGATCATCTACGCGCACCCAGAGCCGCAAACCTCTATTGCTAACCAGATGATGGTTAAGAAGGTAGAGTCGCTCGGTCATGTCAAAGTTCATGATCTCTACGCCATCTACCCTGACTTCTTTATTGATGTGCCTTATGAGCATGAACTGCTTCTGCAGTACGATGTGATTGTGTTCCAGCATCCTCTGTTTATGTATTCTTGTCCTTCGTTATTGAAGGAGTGGTTTGATCGAGTATTAGGCAAGGGCTTTGCGTTTGGTGAGCAAAGTGCACTTAAGGGTAAGCATTGGCGCAGTGTTATCACCACGGGTGGTAAAGAAGAGGCGTTTGGTGCTGCAGGCTATAATAAGTATCCCTTACAAGAGATCTTGCAACCGTTTGAGCTAACTGCCGCTTTGTGCCAGATGCACTGGATGTCACCTTTAGTTTTACATTGGGCTAGAAATGTCTCGGATATGACGCGTTACCAACACGCTGAAGAATATCGAAATTGGTTGCGAGATCCGCTACAAGATATAGGAGCGAATGATGGCTCTGACTAATGATTTCCTACAAAGTAGCGCTATATTTTTAGCGGCGGCTGTGGTTGCGGTTCCTATCGCGCAGCGAGCAGGCTTAGGTTCAGTATTAGGTTACTTATTAGCGGGTGTCGCTATTGGTCCATGGGGGCTTGGCCTAATCAGTGACGTAGAGGCCATTCTACATTTCTCAGAGTTCGGGGTGGTGCTGCTGCTCTTCCTTATTGGTTTAGAGCTTAACCCCAAAAAACTGTGGCAGATGCGGGCGCCTATTCTCGGCTTAGGGGGGGCGCAAGTGTTGATCACCACCTTGATTATTACCGCCATCGCCTGTCTATTTGGATTAACCTGGCAAACCAGTCTCGTGATAGGTATGGGTTTGGCGCTGTCTTCGACTGCGATTGCCTTGCGTGTTATTGAAGAGCGAGAGCTCGGCGGCAAAGAAGCCGGGCAGTCGGGCTTTGCAGTACTGCTTTTCCAAGATATCGCTGTTATTCCAATGCTAGCAATGTTGCCTCTACTTGCGGGTAATACCGGCGGTAGCTGGGCTGACATGCTGTGGATGCTGGGTGGCGTGATTGGCCTACTGGTCGGTGGCCACTTCTTGTTGAGACCACTTTTCCGATACGTAGTGATGAGTGGTGTGCGTGAGTTATTCACCGTCGCGGCGCTGTTACTTGTGATTGGTATTGCTGTGATCATGCAACGGATTGGCTTGTCGATGGCATTAGGTACCTTCCTAGCGGGCGTACTTCTGGCTGAAAGTGAATATCGACACGAGCTTGAGATCGCGATTGATCCATTCAAAGGTTTACTGCTTGGTCTGTTCTTTATCTCTGTGGGTATGGCGGTAAACCTAGGTCTACTGGCAGAAAGCCCATTCGCAATACTTATTGCAGTGTCGTCGCTAGTCGTATTGAAAGGTTTGGTGCTGTATGCGCTGGCTCGTATCTTCGGCACTCAAGCTAAAGCACGCAGCCGAATGGCGATGATCCTTAGCCAAGGTGGTGAGTTCGCTTTCGTTATTTTTACTGCGGCGAGTGCTCAAGGCATCTTAAGTGGCGAACAAGTGTCGTTCTTACTGGTGGTTGTGAGCCTTTCTATGGTGACCACGCCATTGATGCTTAAACTGCAAGACCGATTCTTTGCACGTCAGCTTAATCAAATCAGTGAAAGTGCGATGTCTTCGGATGTGGTTGATCGCAGCCCTCGAGTGATTATTGCGGGCTTTGGTCGTTTTGGTCAGATCATTGGTCGTCTGATGTATGCCAACAAGATTCGTATCACTGTCCTTGAAAGTGATGCCAGCCAAATACACATCCTTAGAAAGTTCGGCTACAAGGTGTTTTACGGAGACTCGACTCACCTAGAGCTATTACGCGCAGCCGGTGCTGATAAAGCAGAGGCGATTGTGTTGTGTACTGACTCCCCAGATGAAATCATGAAAACCGTCGATTTATGTAAGCAGCACTTCCCACGCTTAAAGATCTTGGCGCGTGCACGAAGCCGTGTTGAAGCGTATCAACTACTTAACCACGGTGTGAGTAACTATTCGCGTGAAACCTTCCTTGGAGCATTGGATTTAGGTCGTCAAACATTGACTGAACTTGGCATGCATCCATATAAAGCGAAGCGAGCAGAAGCACACTTTAGAAAGTTGGATAATGGTATGCTGAAAGAGTTGCTGCCTCAGCATAACGAAGATGCCGAGTTAGCCCAAAGAGCGAAAGAGGCTCGTAAAGAACTTGAAGAGATCTTTGGACACGAGATGGAAAACGATCACCAATCTCGAAACTATTGGCAGTAGCTTGAAGTGATAACTCATGCTTGAGCTTAGAAATAGAGCTTGGGCATAGAAATAACAGACTATAGAACTAACCTAATAATAAACGCGGTCTCTGCTTAACTTATCAATAAAGTGAGTGGGAAGAACCGCGAATCCAGAGCAGTAAAGGATATGAACGTGAAACAGAAAAAACGCTTTATCGCAGGGGCAAGCTGCCCAAGTTGCAACACTCAAGACACACTCCGTTGGTGGATTGAAAATAATATCGAGCTGGTGGAATGTGTCGATTGTGACTTCACAGAACAGCGTAAACCGAAAACTGTAGAGAAATCTGAACACGCGAATCAAGAAATGATCGGTATTTTTAAGCCAGAATGATTGAGTTTCGTTAATTGATCCCCATAATATCCCGGTACAGAATTTTTCCTAAGCTCAACTGTTCGAGCTTAGTCCAAACCTCCTTGGAGCTCTCATGAAAATTGAAAAGAACGTAGTAGTTAGTGTTGCATATCAAGTGAAACTTGAAGATGGCGTAGTAGTTGACCAATCAACTGCAGAAGCTCCACTAGATTACCTTCACGGTCACAACAACCTAATTACAGGTCTTGAAAAAGAGCTTGAAGGCAAAGTAGCTGGCGACAAGTTCTCTGCAACTGTTACTCCAGAAGACGCATACGGCGAACACAACGACGCACTAGTTCAACGTGTTCCTGCTGACGTATTCCAAGGTGTTGAGCAAATCGAAGTTGGCATGCGTTTCCTAGCGGATACTGACCAAGGTCCAATCCCAGTTGAAGTTACTGAAGTAGATGGCGACGAAGTTGTTGTTGATGGTAACCACATGCTAGCTGGCCAAACTCTAACGTTTGACGTTGAAGTTGTAGCGGTTCGTGAAGCGACTGAAGAAGAAGTTCAACACGGTCACGTACACCAAGAAGGCGGCTGTGGCGGTCACGACCACGATCATGACCACGAAGGCGGTTGCTGTGGTGGCGAAGGCCATGACCACGGTGAAGAGAAAAAAGACGGCTGCTGCGGCGGCGGTAGCTGTGGTTCTCACTAATACCGAATTAACGGTTTAGTTTAAGAATCTTGAAAGCCTCCCTTGTGGAGGCTTTTTGCGTTTAGGAGTCTCGCTTTTTGACCTCGCTTTTCTCTACCAAACTAAGTGTCCGCAAATCTAAGCATTCGTAAAAGTTTGGTTTTCGTTATCAGACATCGAACCATGGATGTGGTATTGATAGCACAACATTATAAGACGACGTCAGTGGAGAGTTTGTATGTCACAGCCTTTTTCAATTGCCATTCATGGTGGTGCAGGAACCATCTTGCGCGAGCAAATGAGCTATGAATTAAAAGCGGGTATTACCGAGGCTTTGGAAAAATCGGTTTTGGCTGGTTATCAAATATTGCAATCGGGTGGTGATGCTCTGGATGCGGTAGTGGCATCGGTTAAGGTGATGGAAGACAGCCCGCACTTTAATGCCGGTAGGGGCTCTGTTTTAACGCATGATGAATTTGTTGAGATGGACGCTTCTGTGATGCATGGCCGCGAAATGGATGCAGGTGCTATTGCAGGCGTTCGCCATATCAAAAACCCAATTGAGCTTGCACGTGATGTGATGCGGAAAAGCGACCATGTGTTGCTGATTGGTGAAGGTGCCGAGAAGTTTGCGTTTGAGCATGACTACACCTTTACCGAGCAAGACTACTTCTTTACTGAGCGCCGCTATGACCAACTTCAGTCGATGAAAGAGAAAGGCATCTTTGCTCTGTCTGAAGCGAAATATGATCAGCAGCAAGCTGAGAAATACCCTGACGATAAAAAGTACGGCACGGTTGGTGCGGTCGCATTAGACCAAGCGGGTAACTTAGCGGCAGCAACCAGTACCGGTGGCGTGACCAATAAGAAATACGGTCGTGTGGGTGACTCTCCGATCATTGGTGCAGGAACCATCGCTGAAAATGGCAATGTTGCCGTCTCAACAACCGGGATGGGTGAGTTCTTCCTACGTAAAATGGTCGCCAGTGATGTCGCAGCACGAATGCGTTATCTGAAAGAAGATGTGCACACCGCTTGTGAAACGATCATTCAAGGTGAATTGAAAACCATGGGTGGAGAAGGTGGCTTGATCGCTATCGATGGCCAAGGCGATATACATTTTGGTATGAACAGCTCAGGAATGTATCGTGCAAGCGTTGATACTCAAGGTCGTGTTGAAGTGAAGATTTATGCCGACGACTAAGTTGGTATCGGCTTAATTGGCTTTAGCTTATTCACTGAGATGAAATAAACAAAAGGGCGACAGATAAGTATCTGTCGCCCTCTTAGTTTTCTATGTCCCGTCCTGAAATGTGTTTACACATTGAGGACGAGAAACTAACGATATGCGTCGTTAGATTTAATTGGTTATTTTGAACCGCACTTAATAGTGTGGAGGTGGCGTCTCTTCTGATGCGTCAGCTAGATTAGAGCCATCCATATTTTTTACTTTGCCAACCACGAACTTCATCTGATCTTGCATTCTCGTGATTAACATTTGTTGTTGGCTAAGCGCTTCATTGAGTTCTTCAATGGTCTGTTCTTGGAAAGCTAGCTGACACTCTAGGTCATTTACGCGGCTTTCTAGTTGTTCAACTCGCTTTTCTGTCATCGTTCTTAATCCACATTCCAAGCTTGGGCAATGCCCGCAGAGGTGCCCGATATCACACGGTTCTTATCATCAAAGGCTGCATCATACACTACCGCACGGGGAGGGCGAGCATCTTTTAATGGCTCAGCATCGTGGCGAGAAATTCGCTTGCCATCCTGAGTATTCCACACACTCACTTGGCTGGATGGTGTGCCCGTCACCAACATACTGCCGTCATCAGAAAAACGCGCACTCGAGAAAATCAACTGTCGAGACCAGCTTTGCAATTGCGCTTGAGGTTCGCCCGTTTCAAGATCCCAAATCATCGCTTGATTGCCGCCATCAGAGGTAAAAGCCAGTTCACCATCGCGTTGTAGCGCGACTCGTACTACTCTTTGTTCATGCTCAAAGGTGCGCAACACCAAGCCCGACTCGGTATCCCAAAGGTAAGCTTTGTAGTCGTTGCCGCCTGATAATGCGTAGCGGCCATTAGAAGAGAGGGAGACTGAATTCACTTTTTCTCGGTGAGCAAGGAACTCAAGACGGCGTCCGGTGACTAAGTCCACATAGATCGCTTTGCCATTAGACAGGCCAAGCAATACTTTTTCACCATTGCTAGAGATATCGACATCGCGAATTAAGCCATCGGAGATAGACCAAAGCCCTTGTGCTTGAGTCCAAGATAAGTCCCAAACGGCGAAGTTCATCTGGCTTGCGGTAATGGCAAAGCGGCCATTGTCCGAGATACGGATACGCGATACTTGGTTTTCTAATTGATCTTGTGGGCCGAGTTGAGCTAACTCTTTGTTTTCGGCAAGGTCCCAAAGCAATAGTTGTTTTTTCTGAGAGTAGAGCAGGGCGAAGCGTCCATCTCTGCTAAGGGCAAAGCTGGTGGCACCATTGGGTTCAATTTCCCAACGTTGCTCATCATCTTGGAAGAAAAAACATCCATTTAACAAGGCGATGACAATTGTACATAGCAATGAGTGGAAAAATATTCGCATCACATCTAATAATCCGGTTTGTGTCGAAAGACATATGACTAGTATATTGTTATAACTAACGTATTCACACCAATCTAATCATTAGATTTGTGCACAATAACCAATGGCTTGGCCATTAATTGGAGAATTCAATGAAATCAGTTTTAAAAGTATCACTGCTTGCCGCAACGGTTATGCTAGCAGTTGGTTGTCAGAAAGAAGAACCAAAGGCAGAAGCTCCACAGGTTGAAGAAGTTAAAGTTGAAGCAGTAAACTTTAAAACAGAAGACGACAAAGCGGCATACGCAATCGGCGTATCTTTCGCTAACTACCTAAGCACAAGCATTGATAAGCCAAGCGAGCTAGGTATTAACCTAGACAAAGATATGGTTCTTCAAGGTATCGAAGACGTATTCGCAGAGAAAACTGCACTGAACGAAGAAGAAACTCGCGCAGCTCTTGAAGCTCTAGACAAGCGTGTTGCTGAAACTATGCAAGCACAAGCGGCAGAGAAATCAGCTGAAACTAAGAAAGCAGGTGATGACTTCCGCGCTGAGTTCGCAAAGACTGAAGGCGTAGAGCAAACTGAATCTGGCCTACTTTACCAAGTAATGACAGCTGGCGAAGGCGCTTCTCCAAAAGACACTGATACTGTTCAAGTTCACTACAAAGGTACGCTAACAGACGGTACTCAGTTCGACAGCTCTTACGACCGTGGTGAACCAGCAACATTCCCACTTAACCGCGTAATCCCAGGCTGGACTGAAGGCGTACAACTGATGCAAGTTGGTTCTAAGTACAAGTTCGTTATCCCGCCAGAGCTAGCATACGGTGAGCAAGACACACCGACTATCCCTGCTAACTCAACGCTAGTATTCGAAGTAGAACTACTAAACATCGATAACGCTGAAGCAGCTCCTGCACAGTAATATCGGTTAAAAGCCTCGTACTAAAATACGTTGATTGAATAAAAAGCCTAACTTTGAGTTAGGCTTTTTTTATGATTTGAAGATGAGTATTTGATTTTTAAACTTGTTCTAAATCACTAGTTGCAATGTTAGCTAGGTGTGCAATTAAAATTTTCTGATAAACTTACATAAATTTGTTGATTTTTCACACGAAGGTAAGGAATAAGTGACTACTACAGAAACAGTCAATGCAGATGTGTTACTTGAAATGGAATCAGTCCACGTTATGCCATTCAGTGAACACGATAAAATCATTCTAAGATCTTATGAGGCCGTTGTTGACGGTATTGCGAGCCTTATTGGTCCGTTTTGTGAAATCGTTTTGCACTCTTTAGAAGACCTCAATACTTCTGCGATTAAAATTGCCAACGGCGAAAATACAGGTCGTCAGGTTGGCTCGCCGATCACCGATCTTGCATTGAAGATGCTAAAAGATATTGAAGGTTCTAAGCGTAACTTCTCACGTTCATACTTCACTCGCGCTAAAGGCGGAGTGTTGATGAAGTCGATCACGGTTGCTATCCGCAACGGTGAAGACCGAGTGATTGGCCTACTGTGTATTAACGTGAATCTAGACGCGCCATTCTCACAAGTGCTGCAATCGTTCATGCCTACACAAGACGCAGACGAAGCCGCATCATCGGTTAACTTCGCTAGTGACGTTGAAGAACTTGTCGACCAAACGGTTGAACGCACCATTGAAGAAATTAACGCTGACAAATCGGTATCGAACAATACTAAGAACCGTCAGATCGTGATGGAGCTGTACGACAAAGGTATTTTCGATATTAAAGACGCGATCAACCGCGTTGCTGAGCGACTGAACATCTCTAAGCACACCGTGTACCTATACATCCGCCAACGTAAAACAGAGGATGAAGAGGGTTGCTAAGCTATACACTCCTAGTGAATGGGCCAGTTTATGGCTCACAGTCAGCAAGAAGTGCCTACCAGTTTGCCGTGGCTCTGATTAAACAGGGCCACAAACTTCACAGTGTGTTCTTCTATCAAGATGGCGTCAGTAACGGCTCAGACCTTACCGTACCGGCTAACGATGAATTTGATTTAGCTTCTGCTTGGCAAAAGCTGGCTGATGAACACGATGTTAGCCTTGAAACCTGTGTGGCAGCTGCGCTAAGACGCGGAGTGATTAGCTCTGAAGAAGCAGAGCAACATCAACTAAGTGCCTCTAACCTAGCCACTGGATTTACTCAAGCCGGATTAGGAAGCTTATCGGAAGCGCTACTAACGCAAGATAGGGTTGTGCAGTTTTGAGAAAGTTAGCCTTTATATTTAACAGTTTCCCTCATACGACCGCTGCGGGTAGAGAAGGGTTAGACGCCCTGCTTGCTGCGTCCGCATATATTGAAGACATTGCCGTGTTCTTTGTTGGCGATGGCGTGACACAGCTTCTCAAAGCGCAGCAGCCCGACGAAACACTATCGCGTGACTACATCTCTGCATTCAAACTTATGGACCTGTACGACATCGAACAGGTGTATGTGTGTCAGCGTAGTCTGAGTCAGTTTGGTCTTTCAGCAGACAACCTGCTGATCGATGTGACCACCGTTGAAGCCGACGAGTTAACGCAGAAGTTAGCTCAGTGCCAACAGATACTGACTTTCTAGGGGACGCTATGCTTCATATTGTAAAATCAGTCGACAAACTTAAACTCGCATTGACCTATTCTCAGCCACAAGATCAGTATCTTTTGGTGGAAGATGCGGTGTATGTTTGCCTTCCCAATCATGAGTTATTCACTCAAATCTGCGCAGTAGAGCAGGTGTCGGTGTTAAAACCAGATCTCGATAGCCGAGGTTTACAACTACTTGTCTCAAGTACCATTGATCAAGTTGACTTCGATGGCTTCGTTAAACTGACGGTTTTGAACGACAAATCAGTCACTTGGTAGCTGTGTTTTATCAGTTTGGTTAAAAGCAGACCATCCTGAGCTCTAGACGGCTAAAAAAGATCTGTATATTTCTTGACACACCTCCCACTGCTGAATAGAATTTTGCGTCCCTAATTACGACTTGTGATTAGGGATAGATTTTTCACAAAGCTTACTTTCAAGTAAATTTCAGGAGCTAGTTAATGGCAACTATTAACCAGTTGGTTCGCAAACCTCGTGTAAAGCAAGTTGTTAAAAGCAACGTGCCTGCACTAGAAGCGTGCCCACAAAAACGTGGTGTATGTACTCGTGTTTACACTACTACACCTAAAAAACCTAACTCGGCACTACGTAAAGTATGTCGTGTACGTCTAACTAACGGTTTCGAAGTAACTTCGTACATCGGCGGTGAAGGCCACAACCTACAAGAGCACAGTGTTGTACTAATCCGTGGCGGTCGTGTAAAAGACCTTCCGGGTGTTCGTTACCACACTGTTCGCGGCGCACTTGACTGTGCTGGCGTTAACGACCGTAAACAAGGTCGTTCTAAGTACGGTGTGAAACGTCCTAAGTCTTAATTGATTCTCTTTTTTAAAAAGAAATCGTTAAGTAAGGCCAAACACTATTTTATTTATTATTCTGAAAAGTTTTGGAAAAAACCTGAAGAAGACAACGGAGAATATCCATGCCACGTCGTCGCGTAATAGGTCAGCGTAAGATCCTTCCAGATCCTAAGTTCAAATCTGAATTGCTGGCAAAATTCGTTAACATCCTTATGGTTGACGGAAAGAAATCTACTGCAGAAAAAATCGTTTACACTGCACTAGATTCAATGGCTGAGAAGTCTGGTAAAGACCACTTAGCTGTATTTGAAGAAGCTCTTGAAAATGTTCGCCCAGCGGTAGAAGTTAAATCTCGCCGTGTAGGTGGTTCAACTTACCAAGTACCTGTAGAAGTTCGTCCGGTTCGCCGTAACGCTCTTGCTATGCGTTGGGTAGTTGAAGCTGCGCGTAAGCGTGGTGAAAAATCTATGGCTCAACGCCTAGCTGCTGAAATGCTAGACGCGTCTGAGAACAAAGGTACTGCGGTTAAGAAACGTGAAGACGTTCACCGCATGGCTGACGCAAACAAAGCGTTCGCACATTACCGTTGGTAATACCTTTTTAGTGCTGCAAGGTTCCTTGCAGCACTTCTTTAGTTCCTATGCTTATGCTAGGAACTATTGCTATTTCTAGGGCAAGCAATTTTTAGCGAAGCATCGCTTTTAACGCCTAATCTAGACATAGCAATAGTCCCTAAGTCTCTAATAAGAGGATTCAACCGTGGCTCGTAAAACTCCTATAGAGCAATACCGTAATATCGGTATCGTTGCTCACGTAGATGCAGGTAAAACAACCACAAGTGAACGTATTCTGTTCTATACCGGTCTTTCTCACAAAATCGGCGAAGTTCACGATGGTGCAGCAACCATGGACTGGATGGAGCAAGAGCAAGAGCGCGGTATTACGATCACTTCAGCAGCAACCACTACGTTTTGGCGTGGTATGGAAGCTCAGTTCTCGGACCACCGTATTAACATCATCGACACTCCTGGACACGTTGACTTCACAATCGAAGTAGAACGTTCTCTGCGTGTGCTTGATGGTGCAGTTGTTGTGTTCTGTGGCTCATCTGGTGTTGAACCTCAGTCAGAGACAGTATGGCGTCAAGCTGATAAGTACCAAGTTCCACGTATGGTTTTCGTTAATAAAATGGACCGTACCGGCGCTGACTTCTTGCGCGTAGTTGAACAGATCAAGGACCGCTTAGGCGCAACTCCTGTTCCAATTCAACTGAACATTGGTGCTGAAGAAAACTTCCAAGGCGTTGTCGATCTTATCAAGATGAAGGCAATTAACTGGAATGAAGCTGACCAAGGCATGACTTTCACGTACGAAGATATTCCTGCAGACATGCAAGAAATGGCTGAAGAATATCGTACAGAACTTGTTGAAGCTGCTGCAGAAGCAAATGAAGAGCTGATGGATAAGTACCTTGAAGAAGGTGAACTAACAGAAGCTGAAATCAAACAAGGTCTTCGTACTCGTACCCTTAATAATGAAATCGTACTTGCTACTTGTGGTAGTGCATTCAAAAACAAAGGTGTACAAGCAGTTCTAGATGCAGTTGTTGATTTCCTTCCTTCTCCAGTCGATGTACCTGCAATTAAAGGTATCGATGAAGATGAGAACGAAGCAGAGCGTCACGCAGACGACAAAGAACCGTTCTCAGCGCTAGCATTTAAGATTGCAACAGACCCATTCGTTGGTACTTTAACTTTCATCCGTGTTTACTCTGGTGTTGTTGAAAGCGGTAAAACAGCTTATAACTCTGTGAAGAAACAACGTGAACGCTTAGGTCGCATTGTTCAAATGCACTCAAACAAGCGAGAAGAAGTAAAAGAAGTACGAGCAGGTGACATCGCAGCCATCATTGGCTTGAAAGATGTGACTACTGGTGAAACCCTTTGTGACCAGAACCATAAGATTGTTCTTGAGCGCATGGAGTTCCCAGACCCAGTTATTCAGATCGTTGTAGAGCCAAGCTCTCAAGCTGATCAAGACAAAATGACTATCGCTCTAGGTAAACTAGCAGCGGAAGACCCATCGTTCCGCGTTGATATGGATGCGGAAACTGGCCAGACTCTGATTTCTGGTATGGGTGAACTACACTTAGATATCATCGTTGACCGTATGAAGCGCGAATTTAGCGTGAACTGCAACGTTGGTAACCCGCAAGTGGCTTACCGTGAGACTATTCGTGGTACAGCGAAAGCGGAAGGTAAATTTATCCGTGAACATGGTGGTAAAGGTCAGTACGGTCACGTATGGCTGAAACTAGAACCATCAGAAGCTGGCGAAGGCTTTGTCTTTGTGGATGAAATTGCCAATGGTATCGTACCGAAAGAGTTTATCGCTTCAGTTGCTAAAGGCGTTGAAGAGCAGATGAACAATGGTGTGCTTGCTGGCTATCCAGTTTTGGATATCAAAGCTACACTATATGATGGTTCTTACCATGAAACAGATTCAAGTGAGATGGCGTTTACAATCGCTGCCTCTATGGCTTTCAGAACGGGTGCACTTGAAGCGCAACCGGTTCTGCTTGAGCCTATGATGAAAGTTGAAGTAACTACTCCAGAAGACTGGATGGGTGACGTTGTTGGCGATATTAACCGTCGTCGCGGCATCATCGAAGGTATGGACGAGGGGACAGCTGGCCTGAAGATAATTCGTGCACAAGTTCCGTTGTCTGTCATGTTCGGTTACGCAACTGATTTACGTTCTGCGACACAAGGTCGTGCTTCTTACTCTATGGAGTTTAGTGAGTACGCTGAAGTGCCTAACAATGTTGCAAAAGCAATCATTGCAGAGCGTGGTTAAACAAAAGGAAGGCATTTTTTTTCATTTTTTGAAAGAACAATGCGTCCAAATATTGCGCTAACGAGAGTTGGCGCATAAAATAGCAATTTCTGGCGCGTCTCGCTCAATAATGAACGTGGCGAATCATAACTAGGAAGGAACACGATTGTGTCTAAAGAAAAATTTGAACGTACGAAACCGCACGTAAACGTTGGTACTATCGGCCACGTTGACCACGGTAAAACAACTCTAACTGCTGCTATCTGTACTACTCTTGCAAAAGTATACGGCGGTGTTGCTAAAGATTTCGC
>NZ_JBFRNC010000098.1:0-12844 GCF_041470825.1 Vibrio sp. 10N.261.55.A10
AGATCAACACGCCCTAGTTATTAGCGGGTATGAGCTTATGCGTTCAATTCGTGCTGAATAACGTAATCCAAAGCACCAACAACAGCAGCAACTTGAGCATCATTACACTCTTCGTCTGTTACTTTGTCACTGTCTGGGTAAACCTCTGTGGTTGTACCGTACTTACAGTCAGTCACGCCGCCACATAAGCCAAGCTTCTTCATTGGGTAGTTGATCACGCCGTGTTGAGTGACGTCTGAACCAATGATCTTGCCTTCGTCATCCGCAGGCGCAATGTGGGTTACTTTTTCAACTGAAGCGATGACAGCAGCTTGGAATTCAGGTTGTGGGTTTTCAGTATCGCCAACAGTGTAGAAACCGTCTGGGATCATACCTTCGATGTACTCAATGCCATCACGAGCTGCGAGTGCAGGTCGGAATTCAGTTTCATCAGAGTCAGTCGTCTCATGCAGGTCAACGTGAACCAATACTTCTGGCAGAGACGCTACTAGAGCTCGTAGGTTTGCTGATTCTTCTGCTGGCGTACCGTCGTAGAAAGAGCGGTTTGGATCAACAGCATTTGGATTCCAGCGGTTGATCACTTCGTAGCCCCAAGGGCTCACACAAGGTGCGACAACAATGTTGAAGTGCGCCGTGTATTTTTCTGCTTGAGTCGCAGCGAATTTGATCGCGCCATGCACGCCACTGGTTTCGTAACCGTGAACACCACCTGTTACCAGAATCGTCGGCTTTGACTCGTCCCAGTTTTTGCTCTTGATAGCGAAGAGTGGGAAGCGAGCTTCGTCGTAGCTCAGTGCGCCGTATTGTTCGATGTCAAAGCGGTCTGCCAGTGCTTTAATCTTTGGTACAACTTCTTGCTGGTATTCACGCTTAACCGTTCGTTGAGCTAACCATGCTTCACGTTCTGCTTGTTGCCATTTTTGCCCTAGCTTACCAATCGGGTAGGTAGATTCACTTTTCATCTATACTTTTTCTTTTATGTTCGTGAAAGATTAAGACAGATTATTCCTGTCTAACAGAGACAGCAATAGAAAACACAACTTGTGACTTTATTTTTTACAGACTCATAACTTTGATGAGTGAATTGATGGTGTTACATTTTATTGATGGTTCAATTCTTTATAAAGAGACAACAAAATGGCTGGAGCAAGTTTACTAACACTGTTAGATGACATTGCAACCGTGTTGGATGATGTCGCATTGATGTCTAAGGTAGCCGCTAAAAAAACCGCAGGCGTATTAGGTGACGATTTAGCCCTTAACGCCCAGCAGGTATCCGGTGTTTCTGCTGAAAGAGAAATCCCAGTGGTATGGGCGGTCGCAAAAGGCTCATTTAAAAACAAGCTGATTTTGGTTCCGGCAGCACTATTGATCAGTGCATTCATTCCTTGGTTGATCATGCCACTACTGGTGATTGGTGGTCTGTTTCTTTGTTTTGAAGGGGCAGAGAAAATCTTAGAAAAGCTTTTTCCTCATGCTCATCAAGAGGATGAAAAGGGGGAGGATACGAGTACTGGTGAATCCATAGAGGAATATGAGAAGAGAAAGGTCGCAGGCGCGATTCGTACCGATTTCATATTATCCTCAGAAATCATCGTGATAGCACTTGGCACCGTGACAGGTACAAGCATCGTTACTCAGATTCTTGTCGTGAGTTTGATTGCGGTTGTGATGACGATTGGTGTTTATGGCTTAGTGGCAGGGATCGTTAAGTTAGACGATTTAGGCTTTTATCTGCAGCGAACATCGAATGGCAGTACCATTAAAACTCAATTGGGTAATGGGCTAGTCGCGTTTGCTCCCAAGTTAATGAAGACGCTTGCTGTGGTCGGCACTGCTGCGATGTTCTTGGTTGGTGGCGGTATTGTGGTGCACAACGTTCCTGCGATTCATCACTTAATTGAGCCGATTATTATGGACTTTCGTGGACATACGATAGCGACAGCGGTTGTTCCAACTCTGCTGAACGGTGTTATCGGTGTCTTAGCTGGACTGATCGTCGTTGCAGTTTGGACGGTGATTGGAAAAATTCGCGGTAAGTAATCGCTCATTATCAGTCTTAATAAAACCATCTCTCCCGAAACGAAAAAGGGGCACCATAATCATTATGGTGCCCCTTTTAATCTAATGGGTCGTGTTTAATTAACACCACGCTCTTATTTTGCAATATAAGCGCTTATTTACCGATTAAGCGTTTACTTTACAGACCAAGCAATCGTCTCGCCGCCACGGATTGGCACAACGATGTCTGAACCGAAAGGCATGGTTTCAGCAACGTTCCACTCTTCTTTAACAAGAGTGATGGTGTCCGTGTTACGTGGAATACCGTAGAAGTCAGGGCCGTTGTGGCTTGCAAACGCTTCTAGGTTCTCAATCTTACCTTCTAAGTCGAACACTTCTGCGTACAGTTCAACGGCAGCGTGCGCTGTGTAAGAACCCGCACAACCACATGCTGACTCTTTTGCACCTTTTGCGTGTGGTGCAGAGTCTGTACCCAAGAAGAACTTCTTGCTACCGCTTGTTGCAGCTTCGATAAGCGCTAATTGGTGCGTGTTGCGCTTTAGGATAGGAAGGCAGTAGAAGTGTGGCTTAATGCCGCCAACCAACATGTGGTTGCGGTTGTAAAGCAGGTGGTGAGCGGTGATAGTCGCAGCAACGTTGTCGTTCGCGTTCTTCACGAAAGTCGCAGCATCTGCAGTTGTGATGTGCTCTAGAACAATCTTCAGGTTAGGGAAGTCGTTCACAATCGGTGCAAGTACTGTGTCCAGGAACTGCTTCTCACGGTCAAAGATATCAACATCGTGAGTCGTTACTTCACCGTGTACCAAAAGTAGCATGCCAACTTCCTGCATTGCTTCTAGTACGTGGTAAATCTTTTGAGCAGAAGTTACGCCTGAATCAGAGTTTGTTGTTGCGCCAGCAGGGTATAGCTTCGCTGCTACAACAGCGCCAGATTCTTTCGCTTTACGAATTTCATCAGGTGTTGTGTTGTCTGTCAGGTAAAGTGCCATTAGAGGCTGGAATTGTTCACTTGGCTGCTCTGCCATGATGCGTTCACGGTAAGCAAGAGCCATTTCGGTATCGGTTACCGGTGGGATCGTATTTGGCATGATTAACGCTCGACCATTGTAACGGCTGATATCGCGAACTGTATCTTTTAATACTTCGCCATCGCGTAGATGAACGTGCCAGTCGTCAGGACGAGTAATCGTAAGTTGTGTCATTGAAGGCTCCCACCATTTGAAGTGTTATGTAGTTGGAGCCTAAACTCAGCGAAATCTGTGAAAGCAATCGCTTACGTTTAGGCGACAGGATGATAGTGGAAAAGTACTTTCATTTCATCCTATTTTTAACTCTTCATGGCTAGGAGCTTGTTTTTATGGATATTTTATTCGGTATCTATTTGTTAATAAGGGTTAGCGGGTGGCTACCCACAGACCATGGATCATTCCTGGAACCCAGAAGAAGAAAGTAAGAATGATATTAATCACCAAATCTTTCCCGGCGCCGCGAGCGAAGAACACGCCAACAGGCGGAAGCAGTACACATAAGATGATAATGACGAGTTTGTTCATGATAAATCCTTTTTATTCAATGAAAGTTCAATGCGGTAAACGTGTTCATATTATAGAACGTCTCGAGAGTGTTACGGCATTGCTGCCTTAATGTACCAAAATAGAAAGCTAAACATCTCAAGATACTAGCCTAGTATCAAGTGTTTAATGCCTGCCAGTTCGACTAAAGTTAGATTGGATGTAATAGTGAGGTTTGAGTTGAAATTGTTTAAATTGAAACATAAATAGTGTGCAGTCTAGCGTTAAACTAGTTACGAATAACTAGTTTAACGCTAGCGTCTTAGGATTATTCGGTATCAACCCAAAGCTCTAATCCATTTAGGTAGCTGTCTCCTGTGGCCCTAAAGCCTGTTAACTGCTCATCTGCGGTTAGAGTATATTCATCGCTATAGTGACCTGAGTAAGATTTGCTACCACAGGTTAACAGTAAGCCACCAGATTTATTATATAGAAAGAGTCGAGACATATCGTTTCCAGACCCAAACTCTGTGGGTCCCCAGACAGCTCTAACTCTACCTATGTCAGCAACGTTTATTGTATGTTTGGCTCCGCCAGTGCCTCCAATATGAGCACCTCCTACCTGCGAGATAGAATCTACAATAAACCCACAGCCAAACGTCACTTGAGCATTGATACGAGTATCAAATAGATAATCATTACCAATGTCATCACCAAGGAATTTAACTGGATACCCTAGAGGTGTTGCATCGACGCAAGCAGCAAATCGAACACTCGAATTGGCATCATATGTACTAACAACTCTATCTGCCATGTTTACGGAATGATGATAGCTAGTTCCACTTGCTCCTTGGTTACTAGCCCAGTAGCTAACGTCAATTGGCCAGTTGTGATTAGTAAACAAACGGCCACTAGTATTGCCATCATCATATAGGCTTCGAAGTTCCGTCACCGTTGGCAATCGTGCTCCTCTAGCTTGGCACAAGTGATTAGCAGTGTGCCAATCGTGAGAAGCCGTGGTGATACCATTTAAAGCGGTAGTACCGTTACCAACTTGAGGTGTGGCGATGATTTCAGCATCTTTAGCATCTGCGTACATCAACGGTGGTAGGTAGATATTCCCTGAGACGATTGGCTCATATGGGTTACCGACGTAACCTTGCAAAATTCCTGTGGCATAGCCCCCTTTTCCATCAGACACAACATAGGACACAGATGTTTCTCCAGGTTGGGTACTAGTGAAATCAAACTCAGTATCATTGAAAAGATTACCATCGTTGTTGGCATCGTTTGGAATTAAGATGGTTGCACCAAAGCTGTATATGTCAACGAGATGAAGAGTATCACCGTCAGGGTCACTTATAAGATCCGCAACATTGAACCTTAATTGTTTACCAT
This sequence comes from Vibrio sp. 10N.261.55.A10, assembly GCF_041470825.1. Lineage (NCBI taxonomy): Bacteria > Pseudomonadati > Pseudomonadota > Gammaproteobacteria > Vibrionales > Vibrionaceae > Vibrio > Vibrio sp. 10N.261.55.A10. The sequence goes on from NZ_JBFRNC010000098.1 coordinate 4,932, forward strand.
AAGGAATTTTAGCTACCTCGTCACCAGAGTCTGGATCTATATAACTGATTTTCCTACGAGATTCTGCTGTTGGTGCACTGTTTGTGTCTGTTGAGACCGCGATATCAATACTACCAGCTAACACACTTGAACCATCACTATAGCTATATAGGATGCGTTCTACGCCGCTTGGTATGCCATCTCCTGGGGTGTAATCAATCGTATTAGTTGATGTGTTTGCAATAGCAGTTGAATTTGTCGCATCACCATTAGGCAATGTAACCGTGGTTGCTAATGCATATGTGCTTGTGTCTAGAGAGTACCCCGCGTTCCCAAGCTCTTTAGCGATATCTATTTGTACAGATGTGAAAGAGGAGGTTAGTCCTGAAATCGGTGTAAGTTGCTCAGTTGACTCACCGACAGCCGCACGAACTGTCGCTTCAGCAAAACCATCTCCTGATGTTGCTGAAGTAGCGCTAATACGCGCCTCTCCATGGTTACTATGGGAGCTCATAGCGATGTCAGAAGGTAGCGCAGCGCCAACTCGATAGCGGTAGTCGCACACTTTTGCACTTTGAGCGCTAATGGTGAAGCCATTGGCATTTTGGGATACAACATTACAATCATAGCTATTATTCAAAGACGTAACTGTCGTTAATGTAACTGACGAATCATCAGATGACTCCATATTATTCGACAAATCAACAAAAAAGGTATTTGTGGGAGTGCTTTGACGAATTACATCCTGAGCATAGTAAAGGGTATCTCCTGATGTTGGAGATTCGGGTTTGGAGTTAGTAGTCGCTTCGTCGCTAGATGCACCACACCCAAACAGCGCCAATGATATCGCTACTGACAGGGATAATTTATGAAAAGGTGCGTATGTACTTATTCTCATCATGTATTTAATACTCATTAGTGAATGTTATGGGAATTAAGCAAAGAGAGCACAGCCCATTATTTATTTGCGTATTCTAACAAGGCTAAATCACTTTAAATTAGCACGAGCTAGTATCTGGCACTGGTGAGTGCCTAGTTGACAGCTGGCGCTATTAGCAATGATATAAGTTAAAACTCAAACTGTTATACGTCTCTAGTATTTATATTGAAGTGGGGTTGTTCATGTGAATAACTACTTTTATAAGATAAGACCGAAGGTGGGATCTAATACCAGTTACTAAATTAGCGAATGAGTAACCTAAGGAATTAAATGCCTAGGTTATTTTTTAGGTGAATGGTTTTCTTGCTCAAATATCCACTAGGCATATCGGAAGGTCACTTTTCTTTACTTGCTAACCAAAACGTTTATTCATTGCATATCATACACCCGAAGTTAGCAAGGGGCTAACTAATCATATTATGAATATATCGAAGGAAATAAAAGTGAAAAAACTAACACTTATTACACTGCTATCTGCAATTACATCTGTTCCAGCTTTTTCTGCACCTGGCGATACCTCTATTGGTTCTGTAGTATTCAGCGGCTTTGTTCCTGGTTTTGTATCCAACGGTGACATCCTTGTTACTGGTGCGGGCGGTAGTGAAGACCCTGCTTCTTTTGTTGGTACGTTACAGGTGAACGCTGACGGTACGTTCGCAACGACTAAAGCAGTTGTTTTGGAAGCGCATGACTACACGGGGGCTGTGCTTGGGGCTTTAACTCCAGCTAACTGGACGGTATCACAAGTAAATGTGCTTCCAGCTTCAATGGGTGAAGTACAGCCTAACATTGTCGTCGGCGATAACCTTTCAGCGACGGAACTTACTGCAGCTGACTACTTAGCTTCAACTCAACTTTCAGCAGGCGATACGATTCAACTGTATGTTGCTAACGATACAGCACACTCAACTCCAGATGATATTGCTGGTACAGAAGTTATCGTTAACGTTGATATGATTGCAACTTTGCCATAAGAAAAAATCTCATTATTTGATAGGCACTTAATTAATTAAGTGCCTTGTTTTTCGAGGCTGATGAAAATGAATATCTATATAAATTATTTCTTTCTATTATTGCTTGTTATTTTTAGTTTCAATAGCTTTGGCTATGAAAGCTATTCATTTCCAGTAAATACACAAATAAATAGAGCGAATTTGTATGACTATTCTATAAATGTAGATTTATCTGATGAGTTTATTGCACTGAAGTATGATGGTGAGAACGAAACCTTTCTAAATGGGCGTTTTTATTCTTATATTAGAACGAATATACCAACAAGCTCTGGGGATTCGTTTGAATACAGTTATAACATATCAGAGTTCACTTCTAAATGTGTTTTCAACGATAGCGGTGAGACTATGTATGATGATTTTGTCGATCTCTATATCGATAGAAAACATTACTCTGATATTTCAGATATACCAAACTTTGAATTTAATAATATTAAAAATACTGAATATGAAAACTCTACCAATGAATTTGAATTAGTGACAAATAAAAATATACCGAGTGATGAGCCATTAGATTGCAATGGTCGTATTACGTTCAATGTGGAGCTTCAACTATAATGTTTATTAGACTTTGGTTTGGTTTAAACTTAATTATCATATTTTTCTTGGCCATAATATATAGTTCAAAATCCGTCGCAAATATTCCAGATGGATTTGAAGATATGTTTGAAGAGAAGTTGATAAGAATGCCACTAATTCTCTCGGCTGATAACAACAAATTATTCTATTCGGAAGCTTTCATCTCGGGTGATGAAGTAAGAATTCCCACTTCACAAAAACAACTTGTAGCACAAGCATTGGCGAATGAACTTGGTATTGAGAAAGATGTTAGCGATGCGATGGCAACAACACTGGTAAATGGGGTTGAATCGAGCCTAGATTGTAAAGGTTATCGAAGTGAATGTGGTCTACTACCTGATTTATATGATTTTGTTTATGTGCCAGATAGCCAATCATTGATTATTCATGTTAACTCACAATTCTTAACTGAGATAATAGAAGAGTCAGAAATAAAATTTGTAAAAGAAGAGATCGATCAAAACGCGATCATTATGTCACATGGTTTGAATCTATCTGGTTCTTATAGCGACAACACTGATTATACATCGTCTTATTCTTATCAACATGAAAATTATGCAGGTTTTGGCAAGTATGGCTATTTGCATAATGATCTAAACTTTAGTGATGTCAATGGTTTCAGTTCGGATGACTCATCGTATAACTATGTTGGTGGTAATACTCGTTTCTCTGTCGGGTATAAATACCAAGAACGCCCTTGGAATAGTACTCAGTTTTTAGAAAATGGCAGCAAAACTTCTGGTTACATGTTGTCGATTGGATCGACGAGAGAGCTAGTAAAAAAATCATCTTCTAATTCTAGACGAGTATATTTGAACATTTCAAGAGCTGGTCGACTAGAAATTAATGATGATAGAGGCCGTGTTCTATTAAGTCGTAATGTGGATGCAGGGCAAGAATACTTTGACTATAACGAGCTACCATTTGGTACTTATACTGCGACAATTCGAATATTTGATGGCAGTGAAGAGTTTTACACAGAAGATAGGTTGATAGTCAATACAAGCTCTTCGTCGATTAAAACCGGCGAACTAGATTATCATATTACAGCCGGTTATTTATCAAGAGACCTGACGAATACGGGACTAGAGGACGATTTTGACCAGAAATCCATCAACTTTGCTTATGATAATTATGAAAGTCCAATGTTCACCAATGGGAAATTGAGCTATCAAGTTACGGATTTTTTTGCACTGGGTGCAGGTTCGTTTATTACAGGGGAAGATAATTATAATTATGTTGGTGGTCACTTATCTTTAGGGGAAGTGTCCAGAATATCGGCAGTAACAGGATTATTTGACGATGGATCTAGTTTTTATAATTTTGATGTGGGGATTTATAACTTAAGTGTATCTTACACAAAATTTGATAGTGAAAATGATAATAGTATTGGAGATATTAGTTTGTCTCAACTTTTATTCAGTAACTCGAACTATACGTCATTATCAGTAAATTACAACAAGTACTTAACGAGAAATATATCATCATATATATCGGGTATATTAACAAAAAACCAATATAAAGATTTTAGTAATGGTTATAATAATGAATCAGAAAGTTGGTCTGCAAGAAGTGGCGTGCAGATATCATCATTACCACTTGACTCAAAGGTGAACTTAGAGTTATCAGCAAGTGAATCGAGCGATATAAATTATGGTGTTATGGCCTCAATAATTATTCCAATAGGCCAGGAAAACACATACACACATAGTACACAAGCACAAATAGATGATAGTGGTGATGTTGCGCTATCGCATAGAGATACAGTCTCAAGTAGTCTAATTAACAGAAACAATCTAAATGTATCAAGCTCTGCGGGACTTTATTATCAAGATTCTACTGAAGACCAAAGCAGTGCCGATTTATCATTGTCTGCAAATTATAAGAATAAATATATTGACTCAAACTCTTATACCTATATCAATTCAAGTAGCAATACAAGTGTTTCTGCATATATTGGTACAAGTAATATCGTAACTTCTCAAGGAATAGAGTTTACGAGTGAAAAGTCATCTTCTTATTTTATTTCGAATAATGATACAGGGGAACTGTCTTCGGATGGAAAATTCTTGGCGGTAGTTAACTCCGAGCAGAATGGAAAACAAAGCAATGCTTATGTTAGTGGAGATGCTTTGACGGTATATCCATTAAAAGAGTTCTATGAATATGAATTCAAGCTTGATACGGAAGCCTCTGATTTTTACAACAATGGTGAGTCTTATACGTCGGCTACTAGTTATCCAGGAACTGTTATCCGTTTGGATACGTCGTTGTCTGAGTTGAAATCATTTATATCGACGTTTAGTGATATAAATGGAAATCCAATAGACGGAGTTGAATGTATCGGTGGAGGTTGTGTTTCTACTGACAAGCTTGTTGAAGGTGTGTATCAATTTAAGGTGAAAGATAAACAACCTTACAAAATTATATCTAAGGAAAACCAATGTGTAATACCGGAGTTATCATCGGTTAATAATTTGAATTTAGGTAATAACTTCTGTATGCCATCATTCGAAGAAAATAGTGAAGGTTATCAGATAGCCCTAGTTGATGGTGTTTATTATTACTACTTAGGGCAATACAAGGATAGTAATATTGTATTGAACTATCAGAACAAACTGAACAACTCAGGTGTTGAAATTATAAACAAAAAGCTTGGCGGTTATTTGTATATATTCGCTAAGTCTCCTGAGCAACTAACTACGGCAAACAAACTGTATGTTGATGAACTCATTAATTATGCAGTTCATATGGAGATGACGCCATATGCTTATAACTAACATAGAGAAAATTATGCAACGTGTAATATTTACTTCGATACTATTAATGACGACCTCTTTTAGCCATGCATTTAGCATAGATAAAATGCTTCTTATAGCTGGAGAAGATGGTAATGGAGTTTTTACTCTGACTAGTTCGAAAACTGAACCTGAATATATAAAAGGTAACGTTAGCCAAGTAAAGGTTGAAAACGGAGAGTTAGAAAAGGTAGAGCTAACAAAAGATAATTTACCTTTATGGGATCTTGCGCTATTACCCAATAAACTGATATTAAATCCGGGGGAAAGACGTCGTGTATCAGTAAAGAATTTATGTCAGGTTAATTGTGATGATTTAGAGAAGGACAAAGTTTATCAAGTGACTTTCATGCCTAGCGTTATCGATGGAGATAAAAAAGAAAGTATAATTGGTATTAATTATGGTTATGCTCCTTATTATATTGTACCTGCAAAAAATACTAATGTTGACTACAAAGTTAAATATAACGGTTCAGAAGTTTATGTGGAAAATAATGGTAACACATTTTTCTACATACAGTTTGATAACTGTAAACCGAATTCTGTTAGTAACAAATGTAAACAAACTAATACAATACTATCTGGTCGAAAGAAAACCATAAAATTAGCAGAAGGCCTGCAAAATGTCGATTCGTTATCCGTTAAGGTAGCCAACCATGATTACAGTTATAACAAAAATATCACTATTAAAAAGAAATAGCCTAATTAGTATAGCGCTATTATTCACGGCTTTAGATAGTAGCCATGCTGCAGATGTATACGGAACGATTACAGCAAACAACTCTGTGGTTTGGAACAATGCGGCGCCAAATAGTTATTTCGGTAGTGAAGCTATATCTCCATCTGCATGGACGATAGCGCAAGAGCAACCAACGGCAGAGTGGTATCCCGCAACGATGGATAACCAACCCGTTAATAACGTTAGCTTTGTTAATCATTCTACAGGCGAAAGTTTTAACACCAGCCTGGAGTTGTTAGGCGTTGAGTATAATTTGGGTAGCTCGGCTAGTTATTTCACATCAAAAGACTACGGGTCAAATGTGGGAATGGGAGTTGCCAATGAGTGTGCAGCTACAAATATAAGTGGTTCGAGTGCGAAAGTGGGCCAAGAGTCGACTTTGTGTGTGTCGCGAATGGGTTACACAGCAACAAGCCGAATAGAGCCTTTTAAGTTTTATCGACCTGCTTTCGCTTTGCCTAATATCAGTAATGATGTGTTCGCAGCCCCTGTTGGATCTGGAACTTTTACGGCATCAATTAACCTTTCACCCACTTACTTTTTTACAAGTCAAACCGGTACGATGACTTATACCAGAGTGCCGGAGACGTTAATTATCACGATTGATTATCAAGCTGCGATCCTTGAATCATTAACGGTACTTGGAGACGGGAATATTGAACCCCAGTATGATACTGCAACAAAAAGGATCTCTGGTACAACGAGGTATGATGTTAGCTTGTTAGGGACTTTACCTACAGGCGTTATTATGACATTTAGCCCTACGTCAGGTGACTATGAGCTTACAAATATTGATAACTCGCTAGAAAAGATACCCTACACAATCACGTGTGCCATTGGCTGCGAAAGCCCTGACAAGGTGATTGTCCAAGACGGAGTACTTAATACCGTATCTTTTCCTGATTCAGAAGTGATTACAGTGAATGGAGAAGGTAGTAACAAAGTTGATGTAGCATACGATGTTAGTTTTGATGTCGATGGAAATGCACTCAGTTCAGGTAATTACCAAGGGTCGTTTAATGTTGTTTATGAGGTGAACCTGTGAACCGACTAATTAATAATATTTTTTTTATGTTTCTAGTACTAACCAGCGGTGCAGCGGTTGCTGAGAAGCCAACTGCTCATATTTTGGGGGTAGGGGCAAACTATGGCTATAATTTTGATGGAGATATGTTTGAGAATTCTCAATCTATTTATTTTCTCTACCAATATAACCGACTTCAATTGAATCTAGGTATCAAACATTATAAATTATTAGATGATTCTGAGTACATACCTGATTTAGGTTTGCTTTATAGTATACATGATGGAGAAGAAATTGATTTAAAGGTTGGAGTCGGATTTGAAGATAAATATCCAACAATAGAGTACCTTGCTGAGTATGCTTTGAATGAATATTTCGGTGCGAGTATCGCACTTAATCAAACGTTGAATGATGATTTTGGGCAAAATCAACGAGAAGCCGTGGTTGGATTATCTTATTATTTCAATGACAGCAAGCGTAAGATTGAGTCTGACCAAGTTGAACCTCGCCCTTCGTCACTTGAAATTACGAAAGCTCCGGATTGCACATCTGACCCAACTGATACGGACTGTGACTTCGATACTATGTCTAACAGTATATCCGAAGTTGCTGTTAAGCCGACATTACCTTATGTCGTACAAGAAGGTGATTGGTTATATGAACTACGTAGAAAGTTCGGCTTCGATTTAGAAGAGATCATTGAGAGTAATGATATTGAAAATCCTGATTTGATCATTCCTGGCCAAGTATTAGAATAAGCTCTTACCGGTAACCTGATCAATATTAAAGTATTACTAGACCTATTTCTTATAAGGTATGGTGATGCTTTTTTTTGGTTCATCGC
>NZ_JBFRNC010000099.1:0-5910 GCF_041470825.1 Vibrio sp. 10N.261.55.A10
TTTTCATGATCTTGCCCTGACTCGGACGTGAGTTACAGCGTTAGCTTTAAGGTTGAGGGTATATAACAATATGATGCAGCTTTGATCTATTGCATTAGTGGCTTTGGTGCCTTCTTCCTCTAATGCCTAGGCTTCCTCTATCTGTACACTCAATGGCCAATATTTGAAGAAGTTATCACCTAGAAGTTTTAAAATCATTTGTACGAAGGGTACTGTTGAAACATTTCAGCGATCTCCTCGTAAATCAGCTCTTCACGTTCCTTAGAACTCATTGAGCGAGTCAATTTCCGGCTTGAATTCGCGGTCCATACAACGATGTTGGTTTTATCATCGATCAGTTCTACAATCAATTGTCCGTACGTCTGTTGGTGATAATTTTGTGGAGTGGACATTCCCCCACGGAAATTGTTCCAACCATAGCCAATACCAAATGACGAGCCGGAAGACACAAGTTCAGATGCTTGCTGAAGTTGGTAGCGGACGTATAGGTCGCCTCCGTCCTCTACAAATGAAACCCCTGTGCGGCTCATTTCTTTAATGATCGCACTTTCAATCCTGATTGAGTCGATACTAATCGGTATTTTGTTCTTCTCTTCTTTCGCAGTCCCGGGCGAGCTGAAATCATAGGTTTTATACATTGAGAAATCGGTTTGCTTTTCGAAGTCAGTATTTATTGTAGAGCAGGCAGCTAGAGGAAGCGTTAATAATATGGTGGTTAGACGAAGCATTTTCTATCTCCTTGGAAGGTGGTTTGAAATGAAATTTTCTTCTGAAGGTGATTATACTTGTCCGGTAATCGATACTTTATGTTCGTTATATTCAGTCAATCTGGTAGTAAAAGTGACGCGATTAATCGTATTTTAACTTTATTGTTCAAGGGGGAATTATATTGAACTGGATAAAGAGAAACATTAACGTGATGATTAACTCGCTAAGAAAAATTCCAACTATTATAAATGGTGAATTTTTACTTTCGGAAGCAGACGATATCTTAATATCCCTTGTTGATGAGGAAGGGAATTTGTAGATAAAGCCCCACGCGATTGACACGTGGGGCTCGGTGTTTCAGCTCAGCGTTGAGCGATTAACTCAGATTACCGTCAATATCCAACTGCTTAAGCTGAGCCTTTCTTAATATTGCGGCTTTCTGACTGTACGTTTCGGTACATTTTGGAAAGCTGCTTATTGTTAGCGCGTTGCTCTGCAAGAGAAGCGCCGTTTCTTGCTTGCTCTCTCAGTAGCTTTTGATAGTTAGTAAATCGTCTTTCAGACAGTTCACCACTCTCAATGGCAGCCCTTATCTTGCATCCCGGCTCTGATTCATGATGACAATCAGAGAAGCGGCAGTGCATTGCTAACTCTTCGACGTCTGAAAAAGTTTCACTCACGCCTTCAGCGCAGTCTGCAAGTTGGAGCTCTCGCATTCCTGGAGTGTCGAGAAGCAAGCCACCTGATGCGAGCAAGTGGAGTGATCGTGATGTGGTTGTATGACGACCTTTACTGTCGTCTTCACGAATACCACCAGTTGCCTGCGATGCTTCACCTAGCAATGAGTTAACCAAAGTCGACTTACCCACACCAGAAGACCCCATTAGCGCGACGGTTTTGCCGGTTTTACACCAAGGTGACAGTACTTGGGTTGAGTCTTGATCTAGGCTATTGACCGCTTCGATCATGAGCATCGGGTCTAAGCTTTGTACCTGTTGTACTTTGCCTTCGTAGTCGTCACACAAGTCTTTCTTAGTCAGGACGATAACCGCTTCAACTTGTGCTTCATTTGCGAGTGCCAGGTAGCGTTCAATGCGACTCAGATTAAAGTCGTTGTTCAATGAAACCACGATAAACACTGTGTCGATATTGGCTGAAATATATTGTTCAGCCACACGACTGCCTGCAGCTTTTCGGCTAAAGAGCGATTGGCGTTCTAGTAAGCGATCGAATTGCAGTTCAGAGTTCAATATTACCCAATCGCCAACCGTCATTGCAGGTTGGTTGTGATGAATAGGTAGAGTGATTTCGCCTTGTTCAGACGCAAATGTGTAGCCACTGCGATGGTGCGCGGTGATACGGGCGATCACTGAATGGTCGTAGTCTTCAAGTGTCAGTTGTTGTTGAAATACAGGTTGCCATCCAAGTTGTTGAAGTGACATTGGATGAGAAAATGCAGTTTGTGAATTCATGTCTATTTACCCAGACGTGCGAGCTTTCTTTTCTTATGAGAGCATTAACTTCTTGTGAGATCTCTTATTGTTGGTGAGATCAGAAGCGTTAAAAGCTAAAAAAGCGTCGAGACGTCAAAATTGCTTTAGAGTTTGGGTCGAATTCAATAGATAGGACCCCGGATTGATTCATGCATAATGAGCATGCTTTGACCATGTGCGATCAAACGTAAACCGGGTAAAAGTGTGCGGTAGCCAGCTGGTGGCTCAATGTTGGTAGTTCGGAATTAAAGTTGGTTTAACCAAACAAAATTAACGCGTTACTTTTACTGCCAGTTTTAGTGTTTTCATTACAATCATCTTCTCTTCTCCTTGGTTATTAATATGGTTAGGCTTTGCATAAAAAGCGAGTGCAGTTTAACAAAAAGCCACGATGGCGAGAAGTCATCGTGGCTTATTTTGTCTAATTTTTCACTGATGTGCTTTGGCTCTTGATAAGCCTCATTGAGCATCAGTTTCTAGAATTAGTGATGATCGTGATTCATCTTTTTCATGCCGCTCATCACTTTCTTCACTGGTGCGTCGAAGGTCTGTGTTTCACCATTGGCAAAGGTCAGTATCATCTCGATTTGCTCACCTTCTTTTAGGCTACTTCTTAGGTCGAACAACATGATGTGTAGGCTGCCAGGTTTAAGTACCGCTTCACCGTTTGCAGGGATGGTGATTTCTTGAACTTGGCGCATTTTCATAACATCGCCATCAATGATTACATCATGAAGTTCTACTTTACCTGCTGCAGGTGTTGTTGCAGAAACAATAGCGCGATCTTTATCGCTGTGGTTTATCAGAGTCGTGAACACCGCGCTGTTCACTGCTGAAGGCGGGGTTGCACGAGCGTACGCGTCATGAACCATAATATCGCTACTAGCCTGAGCAAAAGGGGTTAGCAATAAGCCTGCTAGAGCAAGTGCTTTTAACTTCATGTTGTTGTCCTTAATTTTTATGTTTTTGGTCTGGGACCTGACTTTTTGTTCGAACTTTATTAGTTAAGTTCTTTGTTTTTACGTTTTACTGCGTCAGCTTGTTGATAGCCTCAACAATTGGTGCTGGCGTTAACGTATGCGGCACTTTGGTAATCAAGGTACCGTCGGGCTTTAAAAAATAAAAATATGAGCTGTGGTCAAGGGTGTATTCCAACTCTGAACCTTCCAGCTTGGTCTTTCTGAAAATAACACCGTAGTTGTGTGCAAGCGTGGTTGTCACATCCAAAGGACCACTTAATCCTTCCATCATTGGGTGGAAGTATTGTGCGTATTCGTATGAGGCTTCTGCTGCATCACGCTCAGGGTCGAGAGAGACAAACATCGGGCGAATCTTGGCTTTTGCTTCATCAGAGACTTGGTTAAGTGCTCCGGCCAACATAGCCAAAGAAGTGGGGCACACATCTGGGCAGCGTGTGAAACCGAAGTAAACGATACGAATTCTGTCATCGGTTTGGTCAAAGATTTCCGTTGGTTGGTTGTCTTTGCCGAAAAGAGTCGTTGCGGAGAACTCTTGTTTTGCAGCGTGTTGTTCTTGAACTTCGTTTTGCCCATCAAGATAGCTTTTGACACCAAAGCCAAGTACAAAAGCGACAACCAATGCTAACGACCAATTTCTACTCATCTTGCCATCCTTATTGCAGGGTTTACAGTATCGACACCATCAGTGAGTTCACCGATCCATGTCATTTTATCTAAAGTACATACAGGTAAAATCACATCACCTTCATAGGTATTGTTGCCAATGCTCTTTAATTGAAAACGCGCTGATCCCATTTCCATTTCTAAACCTGTGAGCGATAACACCAGTGTCTCAGATGCAGCACCTTCCCAAACTACCTTTATCTTTGTGGGTAGAAGAGGTTGCGCGGTTTCTCGGTCAAGCGACATTGAAATGGATTCTTGCTCACACGATGTGGTTGAAAGCATGCAGTAATCATCCAAGCTGACGTCGGCAGTTGAGTGCTCCATCGCTGATTTAAATTGCTGAATTGCTTGCGGCCCATAAAAGCCTGCCACGAGAGCGATCCCAACAGCAGCAACCTTTAATGCAGAGTGCATGTCGTGTTCTCATTTAATTTTATAAGAGCGGCGATGTTATCACACCCCTCAATACGTGCTTGTATCAAAAAGCAATTTTGTGCGTATGGTAGAACTAAAAAAGCGAAGCCATTGGCTTCGCTTTTGTCTGTTTAATAGATATGTGAGCTTAGTATTTCTAAGCATTATCCGTTCTAAACGCTTTCCAGAAGCTGGCTGAATGATTAGTCAGCATTACGCTCTGCAAACTTCTCTAGTCCTAGAACCAATGCAATCGCAACAAACATCATCACAATAGCCATTACCAGCTGAGAAGGCTGAGAAGTTACGGCTTCAAAATCAAACGGTGACAGGTTTTCTTGAATCAGAGGAACTTGTTCACCTTTTGAGTTTGTGCGCCAGCTGATGGTCTCTTTCCAAGGCCAGATCTTAGGCAGCGTACCGATCATCAAACCGGTTAAGAATACCAATGTGAAGTCGCGGAATGAACGCAATAGCCAAGACAGTACATGTGAGAAAGTCAGCAGTCCGATCACACAGCCCGCAAGGAATAGCGCAAGTACATCGACTTGAAATGATTTAACGGCGCCAAGCACGGGGCCATACATGCCAATCAGGAGCAGAATAAAGCTGCCTGAAATACCGGGTAAAATCATCGCGCAGATAGCAATCGCACCCGCAATCAATACGTTGATGCTGGTTGGTTCCATTTGCAGCGGTTTAAGCACGGTAATGCTATAAGCGAAAGCAACGCCAAGCAGCAAAAACACGAAGCGAATCATATCGCGTTTCTCTACTTGCTTAAGAATATGGAAAACCGAGACCAAGATCAGGCCGAAGAAGAAAGACCACAGTGGAACAGGGTGGGTGACTAATAACCAAGAAATCAATTTTGCGAATGTCGCAATGCTCGTGAATACGCCCGCGAACAGTGAAATTAGGAAGAAACCATTGATGTGATTAAACGCGGCTTTGAAGCCTTCGCGTTTCCATAAGCCAAGTACGCTAGGGTTAATTCTGCGAATGCTTTCTAGCAGCGTATCGTAGATACCAGTGATGAATGCGATGGTTCCGCCCGACACGCCAGGTACAACGTCTGCTGCGCCCATTGCCATGCCTTTGAAAAAAGTACTTAAGTAGTTCATTGCTTCATAGAGTTGAGGATGATTTTGTGCAGTATACAAACTTTAGTGTAAAAAAAGTATGAATATGCTTTTGGGGAAGGGCTTTTATTACTCTATTAATTGTAAGGCAATAAGTTGAAGTGAATATTTGCCTAACATTTAGATAACAACCACTTAGTGATTTGTCATTAAGAGCAGAGATGAAACTGATCCCTTATCGATATTGCATCTTGGTTGCAATATGCAAATGCACTTTGCAATTCGCATGACAAATTCATGGTTTTTATGCGGTGCAGGGCTTATAAAACGTCGAATAAAAGTTGGCACGCTAACTGCATTATATACATTGACCCTTCTTAAGCCGAGGGTCACCTAGCCAACTGACGTTGTTAGTGAACTTATGATTTGTTCACAAATATATAGAGCCAATCGCGATTATTGCGGTTGGCTATTTTTTTGCCTGTCGTTTGGTGATCGTCTTTTTACTTTTCCCATTCCTACATTTTTAGGTTCTAAACTTCAGATGAAAAAAAAGGTTCATCGCGG
>NZ_JBFRNC010000100.1:0-255 GCF_041470825.1 Vibrio sp. 10N.261.55.A10
TATTATGACTACTCAAACTCCAACTATCGATTTTTCAAAATTCGCTGACCTAAGCCCATTCGAGCTAAAAGACAAACTGATTGAAGTGGCGCAAGCTGTGCCAGATCGTGCACTTCTTGATGCAGGTCGTGGTAACCCTAACTTCCTAGCAACGCTACCTCGTAAAGCATTCATCCGTCTTGGTGAGTTTGCGGTAGCAGAAGCAGAGCGTAACTACGCTTACCTAGGTGGTGATTTCGGTGGTATCCCTGATGG
>NZ_JBFRNC010000101.1:0-623 GCF_041470825.1 Vibrio sp. 10N.261.55.A10
TTCGGTGGTATCCCTGATGGTGTTGGCATCGTTGAGCGTTTCGACACGTTCGCAAGCCAATATGCAGCAGACAAAGGCGTTGACTTCCTACGTCGTGCACTAAGCTACGCAAAAGACCGTCTAGGTATCGAAAAACAAGCGTTCCTAAACGAGCTAGTACTGGCTTACCTTGCGTGTAACTACCCAGTACCACCACGTATGCTAGTGAACATCGAGAAAGTGGTTAAACAATACATCGCAGAAGAGATGTACGGCCCAATGCCAATGACGACTAACTTTGACTTGTTCGCAACAGAAGGCGGCACAGCGTCAATGACGTACACGTTCGCAACCATGTTCAACAATGGTCTATTGAAAAAAGGTGACAAAGTTGCGCTAATCACGCCAATCTTTACCCCTTACCTAGAAATCCCAGAGCTAGCAGAGTATGAGCTGGAAATCGTTGAGCTACGCCTTGATGAGACCACTTGGCAGCTACCAATGTCTGAAATCGAGAAACTGGCAGATACAGACATCAAACTGCTTTGCGTCGTTAACCCTGCTAATCCAGCATCAGTGAAATTCTCTGACGAGACTCTAGAGAACCTAACAAACTTTGTGAATGAGCAACGCAGTGACCTATT
>NZ_JBFRNC010000102.1:0-1334 GCF_041470825.1 Vibrio sp. 10N.261.55.A10
TATATGGAATCCACGTATTTACAAAGTGATTTTGGCAATAAAAGTTAAGATTCGGTCGTATATTCGGCTTCTTATTGAAGGAGCTACCCTCTAGCCTTTGATGTTTTGCGCACCTACTGTCCTTATCGCGCTAGCAGCTTTTTACAGCATGACAGAATGGCCAGGTTCTCAGTAGGTTGGTCTTACCTTTTATGCATCATCATTTTGTAAAATTTAAAAATTTGGTAGTGATTAATGAGTGAGTAATACTGGTTTATATTCAGTCTCATACCGAAGCATTGCCCACGCAGTACGTACCACTTTGTTAGCCAGTGCAATGCAGGCCTTCTTGAAGCCGATACGATCTATGATGCTCCTCAACCAAGCGTCCTTCTGAGTCTTCGGTTTTTCGGGTAGTCGCCCAACGTATGACATTGCGCCAAGATAAAGAAGCGAGCGTAGCTCCTTCACACCACCGCATTTATCGATCCCAATCATAAAAACTTTGCCTCCTGAACTGTGCTGTTTAGGTGTAAGACCAACAAATGCTGAAGCTTGTCTTCCATTCTTGAACTGCTTTCCATCACCAAGAGTTGTATAGAGCATCGCAGCAGTTGTTTCACCAACCCCTTCAATGCCCATTAATCGTTGGCACGGCTCTATCTGACGGGTTAAAGCATTTTTCTCTTTTTCGAATGCGATGAGTTTTGCTTTAAGTTCTTTATATTGCTCCCAAAGCATCGACAGAACGGATACGACATTGGAGGGTATTGGTGTATCGCCATCAAGCACGGTTTGAACCGACGCTTTTAAGCCTTTTTCACCTCTAGGGTTTGCTATCCCGTAGCCCAAAATTGTCCCTCTAATGTGAAGAGCTAGGGAAACAACACTACGAGATAAGAATCTACGGCTAGTTTCTAAAGAATGCATAGCTTGTTGTTCCAATGACTTTGGACGACTGTACTTGATACCAATTTGTATAGCGGCGTTAGCGATGGCGAGAGCATCATTATGATCCGTTTTATGACCTTCTAGGTATCCTTTCACCTTCTTAGGGTTAATGATTCGGACTTCATGCCCAAGTTTTTCTGCTAATTGCCCCCAGTAATGGCAACCGCAACAACCTTCCATGGCGACAATCGAAGGCTTAGCCTTTGCCAAGAACTCTTTCATCTTCTGGCGACTCAGAGGTTTATTGGACATTAGCTCACCATGAATGCTGATATGGCAGGCTTGAAGAACATTTTTTGCTAAGTCGATAGCGATAACATTTTTAGTCAACATATTGGAACCCTCGGTTTTTTCTCACACTCCTAAGTCTAGATTGCTAAGGAGGGAGTGGATTCCATACATCA
>NZ_JBFRNC010000103.1:0-428 GCF_041470825.1 Vibrio sp. 10N.261.55.A10
GTCCTTGCGCCATGAACTAATAGTGTTCGTAAGTATTTATCACCGTGTTTGGTTATTCGGCCTAAGCGAGGTTTTCCTCCTGTGGAATATTGCTTTGGTACGAGTCCTAGCCAAGCAGAGAAATCACGGCTTTTATCAAATTGAGAACCATTGCCTATCGAAGCAAGTATCGCAGTAGCGGTTTGCGGTCCAATGCCACGAACCTTCATCACTCGTTGAACATTAGCGCTGACCTTAGCAAAAGAGTCGAAGACTTGTTCAGTATCGGCGATACGTTGATTCAACTCTCCAAGGTGGTGATAAGCATCGGCAATCACCGTTCTTGCGAGATGTGGCAGTTCATTTTCTGCATCTTCAAGCATTAAGGGAACGTGTTTCATCAATGAAGAGCGACCAACGGGAATGATCAACCCGAACTCAGAAAGTAG
>NZ_JBFRNC010000104.1:0-260 GCF_041470825.1 Vibrio sp. 10N.261.55.A10
CTACTTTCTGAGTTCGGGTTAATCATTCCTGTTGGTCGCTCTTCATTGATGAAACACGTTCCCTTAATGCTTGAAGATGCAGAAAATGAACTGCCACATCTCGCAAGAACGGTGATTGCCGATGCTTATCACCACCTTGGTGAATTAAATCAACGTATCGCCGATACTGAACAAGTCTTCGACTCTTTTGCTAAGGTCAGCGCTAATGTTCAACGAGTGATGAAAGTTCGAGGTATTGGGCCGCAAACCGCTACTGCGAT
>NZ_JBFRNC010000105.1:0-859 GCF_041470825.1 Vibrio sp. 10N.261.55.A10
CTTGGGCACGACGCCCGCATCATGGCCGTTAAATACGTGGTTCCTTATCGAACTAAAGGAAAGAACGACCTTAATGATGCTGTTGCCATATGCGAAGCTGTTCAGCGTCCATCAACTCGCTTTGTACCCGTAAAATCCCCCGAGCAACAAGCCATCTTATCGGTACATAGAATGAGAGAGCATTGGGTTCGTGAACGCACCGCGCTTATGAATCGCATGCGCGCCCTACTTTCTGAGTTCGGGTTAATCATTCCTGTTGGTCGCTCTTCATTAATGAAACACGTTCCCTTAATGCTTGAAGATGCAGAAAATGAACTGCCACATCTCGCTAGAACGGTGATTGCCGATGCTTATCACCACCTTGGTGAATTAAATCAACGTATCGCCGATACTGAACAAGTCTTCGACTCTTTTGCTAAGGTCAGCGCTAATGTTCAACGAGTGATGAACGTTCGGGGCATTGGACCGCAAACCGCTACTGCGATACTTGCTTCCATAGGTAACGGCTCTCAATTTGATAAAAGCCGTGATTTCTCTGCTTGGCTAGGACTAGTACCAAAGCAATATTCCACAGGAGGAAAGCCACGCTTAGGTCGGATAACCAAACACGGTGATAAATACTTACGAACACTATTAGTTCATGGCGCAAGGACCGTGATTGCCAACCTTGGCGACAAGCAAGATAAGTTAAGTCAGTGGTGTCGAGGCGTTCTAGAACGAAGAGGAATGAACCGAGCGATAGTGGCACTTGCCGCGAAGAACGCACGAATTATATGGTCGCTTTTACACAATCAAACAGAATACGAAAACTATGCTGCTTAAGTAAAAAACTAAGCAGCATAGAGAGTTAAACCCACCG
>NZ_JBFRNC010000106.1:0-464 GCF_041470825.1 Vibrio sp. 10N.261.55.A10
CCACCAAAAGACGTCGTTTCCGCGATACGGTTCAGTTCGTCGTTCAGCGCTGTTACTTCTTCTTGAATCGCTACACGCTCAGATTTTGAGTTTGAGCCGTTTGAAGATTGTAGAGACAAATCACGCATACGTTGCAGGATGTTAGTCGTCTCATTCATTGCACCTTCAGCTGTTTGTGCAATTGAGATACCGTCGTTCGCGTTACGTACAGCAACATCAAGACCACGACTTTGAACGTTCAAACGGTTCGAGATTTGTAGACCCGCAGCGTCATCTTTTGCGCTGTTGATTTTTGAGCCAGAAGCTAGACGCTCCATTGATGTTTGTTGTGCGCTGTTTGCGTTGTTTAGGTAACGTTGCGCTGTCATCGCTGAAACGTTTGTATTTACATTCACTGCCATGGTGATTTCTCCAATTGATTTTCCGGTATAGCGGTTTCCGACGTCTCGGAAAACCAAGTAGTT
>NZ_JBFRNC010000107.1:0-2295 GCF_041470825.1 Vibrio sp. 10N.261.55.A10
AGTTTAGCGGATGTTTGACAACCGGGGGAATCCATGTAGCCGCGTTAAGTAGTGAGCAACGCCAACACTAGACCTAAACCATTGTGCCGTAAACACTAAATTCAAAGCAAATCGAAAATGCCGAGCGTTGGGAATCTGCCTTAAACGCTTGTATGGATAATAAGCACTCCAATCGGGTAATGTGAGACCCAGGCTTTAGCTGCAACTAAAGCTTTCTATGTAGTAGTTCGTTTAAACGCTGGCTCCTCTATCGAGAGACCGATAACAAACATGAACGCTACATAGGACTTCAAGCATAAACCTCGAATAGTCGACTGGGTCTCGAACCCGCATTACGCAAGCATGAGTTAGCTTATTATGAATACCAAAATCAATCAAAGCATCAACGTTGGAGTTGATACCGGCAAAACACAATTAGACATCCACATCAGGCCACTAGACCTATTTCTCTCAGTAGAGAACAATGATAAAGGCATCAAAAAAGCACTCAAAACGATTAAGAGTCACAGTCCTGAACGAATCCTTATTGAAGCAACAGGCCGATTAGAAATGCCTTTTGTTCTTGCATGTGCAGAGGCTCAATTACCTATTGTCAGAGCAAACCCTGTCCACATAAAACGGTTCGCTGGTGCTATTGGCCGCAGAGCCAAAAATGATCGTTTAGATGCAGAATTGATTGCTCACTATGGAGAAGCAATCAAACCAGCTCTTACTGTCATAAAGCCAAAAAACATACGCCTAATGAGTGACTTAGTCATTCGCCGAAACCAGTTGTTATCCATGCAAACCATGGAAAAGAACCGAATCCAGATACTTCCCGCTTCTCTCCATCCGACTATCAAACCGATGCTAACCACGATAAAAAATCAAATCACCAAGTTAGAAGAAAAGCTCGTTAAACTCATTGAAGATAGCCCTGAATATCAGGCTAAAAACACAATATTGCAGAGCGTCCCTGGAATAGGAAACATTGCCGCTGCATCAATAATTAGCAACGTACCAGAACTTGGCTACATCACAAATAAACAAGCGGCATCACTAATTGGTGTCGCTCCAATAACACGCGAAAGTGGGCGCTACAAAGGTAAGCGCGTGATCCAAGGCGGTCGAGCGCAAGTACGCACAGTGTTATATATGGCAATGATGTCAGCCATGCAATGTAACCCCGTATTCAAAGCAACTTATGCTCGACTTGTAGCTGCCGGAAAGCCTAAGAAAGTCGCAATAATCGCGTGTGTTCGAAAGATGGTTGTGACTCTTAACTCTATGCTGAGAGATGGCGCCATGTGGGATGAAAACACTGCCAAAAATTAATCATTGACGCCATAGTCGTTTGTTAGGTGCTTGTCCACATGACTGAATTATCACTGTGAATATTACCTGTATGCGTGTGTACAGCATTGTATAAGGCATATCCATAATCGTGATCTATGCGATAGCAATCACATGACTTATGGACCATTTTACCGTCAACCGTTGAAGTCTTTAAAGCAACAACAGGGTCACCCTCAGATTTAACGGACGTATAGATAATTCCATCAATCGTGTCATCACTGGTAAAAATGTTAAGTAACTTTGAAGTTACTTTATAAAGGTTTCCATTTTCTTTCCTGCGTAAGATATCAGACAAAAAGGCATCACATAGAGTGTGAGCTAAAAATACACTAGGTGTGTACTTTTGCTCTTGATACTGATTCACTTCACAAAAGAAACCAAACATATCTGCAGGCATAAACCTCGGTTTGGATTGTCTGCGAACATGATCGTAGATACCTATATAATAAACGTTGATTGCATCGTTCAATTCAGAACGTAACACATTTACTGTATCACCCACCGAGGAGTTGGATTCCGAGAAAGCTACGTTAACGCAACCGGATCCCGAGAAATATATACAACCGTAATATACAGGATGCCCCTGCTCATTTAAGCGCCCTATACTAGCTTTATCACTGTATTCTCCCGCGATATAAGACAGTTGCGAAACATCTGATTCTAGGTGCATAGTTTTGTATGCCCTAGCCCGAAGCAACTTTAACCCAGGGTCTAGTGGGATGTGCAAGGATGTAGTAAAGAAACCAACCAGTTCAGATAACATATCTTCAATTTGAGATTCACTTAGCTCTGTTTCTTGATCGATATATGAATTGATTAGGTCGATTTTGCTCGCCACGTAACCTGCTAAGTCACCGTGTTCATTTAGATCTTCTGCTTTGCTATCAATCAAAGCCTTAATTTCACTAATTGACATATTTCACCAATATTTATTTGCACCTAACGAATGACATGGATTCC
>NZ_JBFRNC010000108.1:0-6954 GCF_041470825.1 Vibrio sp. 10N.261.55.A10
CGATGGTCTATCCAACATATGAGCACAAAAAAAGCGAGCACTAAGCTCGCTTTTAACCATCTGTTTTTAAAGTAAATTACAGTAGTTCTACCGACTATTGAGCAATCACGAATTCTTCGTTGGTTAGATTGCTATTAGTATCGCATCTGCTAGTAAGAGTGTGGTCAAAATTATTTAGACCACAATTTTAAACGACGTTGCAAAGATGAGTCTTACTCAATATCAGCAATTAGAACAACTATCCAAGCAAAGTGTAGGAAGTAAGCGCTATGTGACTCCCAGCAAAAGGATAAATTGCGCAGTCTAACTCAATGTAATCACGGTTTTTCGTTTTGTGGTTTCACTGTGTTTCAACGCATCAAGCATCTGCTCGAATTTAAAAGTGACAGGAATACTAACTTCAACACTCCCATTTTCAATACGCTCAAGCAGCGCTTCACCATTTTGCATTAATGTATGCCAATCATCTTTATCACCAAAATTATGTAACGCTCCAAGGGCTATTTCGTGGTAAGAAATAGTGCGCGTAAATGGAGGGTCAATGGGTTTAGCAATACGATCTTGAATGCAGACAATATGTCCATTCGCTCTTAACAGCGGCACTAAATGGGCGGCATTTTCCCCACTCACCGCATCAAAAATGGCGAAGTATTTCATGTCGATTTGAGATTGCTCCCGATAAACTTGGCGAATACCTAAGCTTTTGGCTCGCTCTTCGCTCAGACTCGCGGAGACAACATCAACGATATAACCCGCTCTGACAAGGATCTGGGATAACAAATTATTCACCGCGCCAAAACCAACGACAAGCACTTCTCTTTGTTGGGTTAATGGAATTTTTTCAAATGCTTGCCACGCAGTTAGCATCGGACAAGGCAGTGCCGCGGCAAGTTCAAAAGATAGGCTCTCAGGTAGTGTCATCACTCGCTCAACGTTCAAAACAGTATATTTAGCGAAGCTACCATGGCGATTTAGTGAACCATGATATGCCACTCGACGGCCAATTAGACTGGGATCAACTTTAGAACCTACTTGTACGACGACGCCTGCACCATCAACACCTGGAACATGGCCATTCGGCCAATTTAAAGGATTGGCTTTAATAAATTTCCAATCCACAGGGTTAATACCAATCGCTTTGTTTTGTACTAAGATTTCGCTGTCATCTAAAGCTGCTCTTTCAGCCTTACCTAAAACAAGACTGTGTTTCTCAGTTTGATATTGCCAAATTCGATAGGGTTCCATATCACTTCCACTCGCTTAATGAAAAGGTAAGGCACCAAAGAGTTATCGTCCTTGGTACCTGGTGTATTAGGCTTGATAAGTTGGATAATCGACGTAGCCTTCGGCTCCGCCCCCATACAAGGTCAACCTAGCATCGGCATCAAACTCGGCCAATGGTAAATCATGAGCAAATCGGGCGACTAAATCAGGGTTCGTTACAAAAGGAGTACCAAAGGCAACGAAATCAGCATACTGCTTATCTAGCAACTGTTGGGCAGATTGCTTGGTCAACTTTCCTGCAACCATGATTGGATTAGAGTATATTCGGCGTACTTGCTGGCGAAACTCTTCAGGCACCTCTACATAGCGTGATATGTTTTCTGAAAAATGCACATACGCAAGGTTCATCAGTTGTAGTTTTTCCAGCAATGCTAACGTTAGCGGAACAATTTCAACATCATCCCCAGCAAAACCCTCTCCGATATGAGGAGACAGACGAACCGCAACTCTTTCCCCACCAATTTCGTCGGTAAGTGCTTGCAACGTATCAACCAAAAAGCGCATGCGATTCTCTTGGCTGCCACCATATTGATCACTTCTTTGGTTGCTTTCTAAGCGTAAAAAGGTATCAAACAAGTAACCATGCGCAGCATGAATTTCCACGCCATCAAAACCAGCTTCAATGGCGTTTTTGCCCGCTTGTACAAAATCCGCAATCGTGCTCTTAATGTCTTGCAACGTCATCTCCCGTGGCGTTTCGGTTTCAATCATCCCAAAGCCACCTTCAGCTAGTGGGCCAAATACTTGATCTGGGATTTTAATCGCTGATGGGGCTAACGGCTTAGTACCTGAAATATCAGAATGACTGCGTCGCCCCACATGCCAAAGTTGAGTAAATATTTTCCCGCCATCTTGATGCACAGCTTGGGTGGTTTTTTTCCAGCCTTCGATGTGCTCTGGGGTATAAATGCCCGGAGTCATCGAATAACCTCGTGCAGCCGCTGAGATCGGGGTGCCCTCTGATACAATGAGTCCAGCACTGGCACGCTGACGGTAGTAGGTTGCCATCATCTCGTTTGGTACATCACCAGGTTGAGACGTGCGTGAACGAGTCATCGGCGCCATCGCGATACGGTTTCTAGTCTCAAGTCCGTGACCTTTAAATACCTTAAACATACTTACCCCCTTAAGCTTTATACGTTGGATAATCAATCAGACCTTTCTCACCACCACCAAACAAGGTGTTTGGATCATGCTCTGCCAATGGGTAGCCGTGAAGTAGACGTTCAGGAAGATCGGGATTCGCCACAAAAGGTCGACCAAAGCCGATCATATCAGCCAGTCCGTCATCAATAGCTTGCTTTGCTTTTTCCGCATTATAACGACCTGCGTAGATCAGCACGCCTTGAAAAGCATTGCGCATTGCACGTTTGAATGAGACGGGTGTATCTGGTGCATCATCCCAATCGACTTCAGCAATATGTAGGTACACGATATGATGTTTATTGAGTAACGCTGCGGCAGCGGTATAAGTCTCAATAGGGTTAGCATCAACAGTACCATTGAGGGTTGTTAAAGGTGCCAAGCGCACACCAACGCGATCAGCGCCAATGGCATCGACCATTGCAGTAACAACTTCATCAAGAAAACGAAGACGGTTTTCAAGACATCCACCGTACTCATCAGTGCGATCATTCGCCTCTGAATCAATAAATTGGTTAATTAAATAACCATTAGCGGCATGCAGTTCAATGCCATCAAAGCCTGCCTCAATGCCATTCAATGCGGCTTGACGGTAATCTTCGATCACTTGCTGAATATCGGCTTTTGTCATCGCTCTAGGCTGAACGACGTCAACAAAACCAGGTTCATCACTGCCATTATCAACGAATACTTTGACGTTTTCCGCTTTTAATGCGGAGGAAGAAATCGGTTGCTTACCACCGATGTTATCTGGGTGAGTGACTCTTCCCACATGCCAAAGCTGCGCGAAAATAGCGCCTTGTTTGGCATGCACAGCGTCTGTCACTTTACGCCAACCAGCAATCTGCTCAGGTGTGTAAATACCTGGGGTCCATGCATAGCCTTTTGCCGTCGCTGAAATTTGCGTACCTTCAGACACAATCAATCCTGCACTGGCACGCTGAGCGTAATAGGTTGCCATCATGTCATTTGCGACATCACCAGGCTGACTGGCTCTTGAACGCGTCATCGGTGGCATGACAATGCGGTTTTTGAGTGTGAGTCCACCCAATGTGAATGGTTTAAATAGTGATAGTGACATAGTTGAGCCCTCTTCATTTGATAGGGGCATACTAGCAAATGAGTCACCAATCATTTATAGCAATAAAGGCAAATAATATTTGTATAAATTGCAACAATCAGCTTGTTTAAGCGGGTTACAGGGTTAGCTTTGGCTTAATAAAATCAATAAAAGCGGAGATCCGCTTGGCCACAGAAGAAGTCTTATAATACACAGCGTTGACTTGTTCTCTTCGTGGATGACTGATTTTTTCGCTCTCCAACAGCGAGATTAAACGTCCTTCGGCAATATCTTTATTCACCATAAACCCTGATAGACATGCAATGCCATTTCCTGCCAACACAATTTGTCGAATGGTTTCGCCATTACTTGATGACATCAAAGCGTCTAGTTGGGTAAACCCTTTTAAAGGCCAGTCATTCAAAATTTTGGGGGCGACAAATCCAATGAGATTATGCTGAGCAAGATCGCTGCTTTTAGTGGGGAGCCCGCGTTTTGAGATATATTCTGGTGAAGCCACAATATACAAGGGGCTTCGACCCAGCGACCGAGCATGTAGCGTAGAATCGCTCAACGTACCAATCCGAATTGCTAAATCGGTTTTCTTTTCTAGTAAATCCACAATGCCTTCATTGGAGGTTATTTCTAGCTCAATATCGGGATAGGCTTGATTAAATGACTGTACCAATGGCACCAGTTGATGAAACACAAACGGACTAGCCGCGTCGACACGTAAACGGCCTTTGGGCAATTCCCCACGGGAAATAATATCTTCTTCCGCCTGCTGTAATTGCATTAATCCCACCCGCACAGAGTCAATGAACTGGCGTCCTTCATCGGTTAATTCAATACGTCTAGTGGTTCGGTTTAGAATAGTGACCCCAAGTTGACTCTCCACTTTACTGACCGCTCTGGATACTCGCGCGACTTGGATATCTAGGCTCTCTGCTGCCGCTGAAAAACCTCCGGTATCGACTACAGCTAGTAAAATGGCTAAATCATCAGATTTTGTTCGCATGCTATTTCCCTCAACTTTATCCAATCGCTCATCAGCTTTATTGCATTTATAACAAATATCATTTGTAAAAACCTCTGTTTTTCACAAAACATCTTTAATGCAAAATGCCCCCCATCAATTAACAACGCGACGGCATAGCGACCAATACATCGGCTATTGCTGGTCATTTTCAAACAACAGAGAGTAAATATTATGCCTTTAGCACTTCTTGCATTGACGCTCAGCGCCTTTGCTATTGGAACAACGGAGTTTGTGATCGTGGGGCTACTCCCGACCATGGCCTCCGACCTAAATATATCACTGCCTTCAGCAGGCTTGCTGGTTAGCCTTTATGCACTTGGTGTTGCCATTGGCGCCCCGGTTTTAACGGCTTTAACAGGAAAGTGGAATCGTAAACACGTATTGATTACCGTCATGTCACTGTTTGTTGTCGGTAACTTAGTTGCATGGCAAGCACCTGGATATAACACCCTGATTATCGCTCGTATTTTGACAGGTTTAGCCCATGGTGTATTTTTCTCCATTGGTTCAACCATTGCTACCGGTCTGGTACCAAAAGAAAAAGCCGCCAGCGCCATTGCGATTATGTTCACTGGTTTAACCGTGGCGTTAGTCACAGGCGTGCCGCTTGGGACATACATAGGTCAAACCTTTGGCTGGCAATCAACCTTCTTAGTTGTTGCGCTATTAGGTTTAATCGCATTAATTGGTAGTGCTTTCTTAGTACCAAATAACTTAAAACAACCTGCTGCAGCTAAGCTTTCATCGCAGCTTAAGGTATTAACTCAACCTAGATTATTACTGGTTTATGCGATTACTGCACTGGGTTATGGCGGCACTTTTACAGCATTCACTTTCCTTGCTCCTATTTTGCAGCAAGAAACTGGCTTTAGTGCGAATGCAATTAGTTTAATTATGTTGGTTTATGGAGTCTCAGTTGCGATTGGTAATATTTGGGGCGGAAAAATGGCCGATAAAATGGGCCCAATAAAAGCCCTTAGCATTATTTTTACTGGTCTTGCAGCTGTGCTTATCGTGTTCAATTTTACCGCCGTTAACCCTATTGCCGCGGTAGCCACGATTTTAGTTTGGGGGGCATTTGCATTCGGTAATGTTCCAGGTTTACAAGTATATGTAGTGAAACTTGCTGAAAAATATACACCAGATGCAGTGGATGTTGCTTCCGGTTTAAACATTGCCGCCTTTAACGTTGGTATTGCACTTGGTTCATGGGGCGGAGGGATGGTTGTCGCTGAAGCAGGCTTAATGCATACACCTTGGGTAGGTGCAGTAGTTGTACTGATAGCGCTTGCTTTGACCCGCTTTAGTGGCCGTCTTGATAAGCGTGCAGAAAGTTAATGGTAAAAATGTATTAATGAAATAAACACGACTCTTACCCTTAGAGCTGGTCAATGCAGCAGCATTGGCCAGCTTTTCGCAACTTATATTGATTGGTATTAGACAAGATTGAAACTGATAAGAGGCACTCAATGAAAACCGTTTTTATTACTGGAGCTAATCGTGGCTTAGGATTAGAGCTTGCAAAGCAATATGCACAGCGACATTACAAGGTCATCGCTTGCTGTCGCGATATTGATTCAGCGCATGAGTTAACCCTGTTAGCACAACAGTATTCAACCATTCGCCCTTATGCTCTAGATGTTAGTCATGAAACAGATATTCTAGCTTTAACTGAGGTGTTTAAAGAGCAACCTATTGATGTACTTATTCATAATGCTGGGGTGAGTGGTGAAGGATGTGACAACTTAGGCAATATGGATCAGCAAAGATGGCTAGAGGTGTTAAAGGTCAATACCATCGCACCCATGTTAATCACGCAGGCCTTGCTCAATAATATTCTAGCCGGCCAAGATAAAACCATAATCGGGATGACCTCAATACTGGCCAGTATTGATGATAACCGCTCAGGGGGACGATACAGCTATCGAGCATCAAAAGCGGCCCTCAACCAAATAATTAAATCTCTAGCCTGTGAATTATCCGAAGCGGGAGTGAAGACCATGGCAATTCATCCAGGTTGGGTAAAAACCGATATGGGTGGAAAGGAAGGCAAGGTAACAGTAAAAGAGAGTGTTACAGGCATGCTTAATGTTATCGACAATTTAAAACTTAAGCATTCAGGTTCATTTTTTGTCTACGATGGCACTCAATTGCCATGGTAAGCCTAGTAGTTACGTCACATGAAAGCTCTAAGGGGATGATATGCTTTTTACCTTTATAATCCTTTGTATTATCGCTTTGCTCGGATGGTATTTATACAAAGTCTCCCGTGATATTTCCCAAATTGACTGGGATTGGAATGGCGATGAGATCCTATAAATTGATATTGCCTGCATCTATGGCTGGTCACATTACATATCCTAAGGAACGACTGCGATCTTACTCTGGAATGAGTAAATACTTTAACGTGATGTATGGAATCCACTCC
>NZ_JBFRNC010000109.1:0-1110 GCF_041470825.1 Vibrio sp. 10N.261.55.A10
AATCCATGTCATTCGTTATATTAATGTGGAGAATACAGCATGATTTCAGAGTTTATGAGTTGGTTTGATGAGCTTGGTACTAGTGCGATGGAACGCAAAAAGCAAGCTCAGTTGAAAAGCGGAATACGTCCAAAATGGAATAACACTCTAAAAAATAAAGAAATCAAACTAATGTTTAGTGAGCGTGGAAAACATATTTCAGGTATCCGTCCTCGCTCAAGCGTTGATAAAAAAGCTAAAGAGTGGCTATATGACTTGATATGGAGGGAGTTTGATTCAGAAAGTAACTTTATCGGGGTTAAGCTATCTATGGAAATCGAGCTTTCTGATATGAAGTTAAAAGGTTTACGATATGATTTTAATAAGCTTTTGCAATCAGATTCAGAATATAAAGTTTTTGTTTTTCAGCAGAAAACACAAGTTGATGCTGACTATATTGTATATGAGTTAACGAAATCACTTTCTGCTTACAAACATAAGTCTAGCTCCAATTATTTACTTACTTGTTGGTGCTGGGAAACTGGTGCATTTCTTCATCATGACATGCTTGTATAAATTAATATAACAAACAATTTAAGAGGGATTCCCAACGCTTGGCATTTTGCTTCTACTTCAATTTTAGTGTTTACGGTACAATGCGTTAGGTTCGGTGGTAGCGTTGCTCACCCCTTAATTGGGCTCTACATGGACTCCCTCTTTTGTCAACAATAGCTCCCGCTGACAACAGTGGATCGGACAGCAGCTCTACATTCGGTGTTTAATCGGAATCGTTCCGTCACCTTGATGATATTCGCTTGATGCTCGCCTCATTCGTTAAACAGTATTTATTACTTCCCAATTAAACAGGTTTAGGCATCTCGGTCTGGTCGTATTGTCATCATTTGCTATTGCTTTGACTCGGTGAGTGTTAACCGTTTACATAGTTAATCTTGTACTCTTTTCCTGTTGTTAATAATGCCCATATTATACGAGCATTTTTTGCTGCTAGGGCGACAGCTGCTCGTTTATAACCTCGTCGTTCAACGAGTTGATTTAACCAAATACTGTTGCGATCGGTTTTCTCTTTACATCGTGCAATAACGGCTCTTGCGCAGGGCAAGATTACGAAGC
>NZ_JBFRNC010000110.1:0-344 GCF_041470825.1 Vibrio sp. 10N.261.55.A10
GTCCTAAAGGGTTGTCGTAGACTACGACGTTGATAGGCAGGGTGTGTAAGTGCTGCGAGGCATTGAGCTAACCTGTACTAATTGCCCGTGAGGCTTAACCATACAACACCCAAGGGGTTTTGTGGACTCAAAGAAAGACCAGACCTTGAATGAGTTTGAAGAGACTTTTAAATCAGTTTTCCAGATTATTTTGCCTTCAGTTTTTAAAAAAGCTGAAAGTAAAAGCAAAATTTGCTTGGCGACCATAGCATTGTGGACCCACCTGATTCCATGCCGAACTCAGAAGTGAAACACAATAGCGCCGATGGTAGTGTGGGGCTTCCCCATGTGAGAGTAGGACATCG
>NZ_JBFRNC010000111.1:0-5307 GCF_041470825.1 Vibrio sp. 10N.261.55.A10
TCTTAAGTGAACGGCATTACTCCCGAGGGAGCCTTTGATTAGGGTTCTAGTGACTATTCGCTTATGTTTTTATTTTAAAATGCTTCTTCGAGCGTTTGTTCGTTCTTTTTTTCTGTTTGTTTCTCGCTGGTCTCTACCTCTTTCAAGCGCGCAGTGAAGTGTCTTAACACCGGCGGCTCGTAGGTAAAATCGAGCCCTTTCACTTGTCCTGCATTCTCTTTCACTTTTTCGAATGCTTCGATAATGAAGTCCATGTGTGTTTGTGTGTAGGTCGCGCGAGGAATGGTAAGGCGCAACAACTCAGCAGGACATGGGTGTTGTTCACCTGTTGCTGGGTCGCGTCCTTGCAGCAAAGACCCAATCTCAACCGCTCTGATACCCGCGACTTTATAGAGTTCGCACGCCAAAGCATGTGCGGGAAACTGACCAGCCGGGATATGAGGCAGCAATTTACCCGCATCGACAAACGCAGCATGACCGCCTGCTTGCTGGCACACGATGCCCATCGCTTCTAAGCCATCAACAAGGTATTGAACCTGGCCAATACGGTACTCTAACCAATCTTGGCGCATGCCGTCATAAAGGCCAACCGCAAGACGCTCCATCGCGCCACCTTCTAAGCCACCATAGGTTGGGAAGCCCTCTTGCACCACACACAAGGTTCGACACTCTGTGTACACATCCATGAAAGCGTCGTCTTTAAAGCACAACAAGCCGCCCATTTGTACCATGGCATCTTTCTTGGCAGACATAGCTAAACCATCCGCGTATTTGTAAGACTCACGCGTGATCTGTTCGATTGTCCAATCCTGATAACCCGCTTCACGTTGTTGAATGAAGTAGGCATTTTCTGCGTAGCGTGCCGAGTCCATGATCACAGGAATATCGTACTTCTGAGCGATTTCATACACGGCTTTTAGATTGGCGATAGACACTGGCTGTCCACCAGCAGAGTTACAAGTAATGGTGCTCACAATGTAGGGAACATTGGCTGCGCCCGCTTCTAAGATCGCTTCTTCCAGCTTCACCACATCGAAGTTGCCTTTGAAATCCGCGTTCACTGAGGTATCGAACGCTTCTTTGGTATAAACGTTCTTCGCCACACAGCAATTCACTTGGGTGTGGCCTTGTGTTGTATCGAAGAAGTAGTTCGACAAGGCGACCATTTTGCTGCGATCGAGCCCTTTCTCCATTTCACGCTTCTTAATAAGAACCGGAATGTAGATCTGCTCTGCACCGCGTCCTTGGTGTGTTGGAATCGTCAACTCGTAACCGAAGATATCCTTAACCGCATTCGACAATGCGTAGTAACTGCGGCTACCACTGTAAGCTTCATCACCCATTAACATCGCGGCTTGCATACGCTGAGTGATAGATCCTGTTCCGCTGTCTGTCAGTAAGTCGATAAACACATCATCACTGTCGAGCAAAAATGGGTTCATGCCCGCGTCGACAATGGCTTGTTCACGATAGGCGCGAGTTGTTCTTTTTACTGGCTCTACAACACGAATACGAAACGGTTCTGGTAGATGTTTGAAGTTTTCCATAATAATACCTTTCAATACATTCCGATCAGGTCGAAATGTATTTTCTTTAGATGTCACGAGTCCTCACTATTAAATTAATAGTTCCGTATAAAGATACACAGAAAATTAACAGTGAAAATAAAAAAATTAAATAATGACTTATTAATCAAACCTAAACAGAGGCTAAGATAATTAGCGAGAACGACAAAAAACGAATACCCTACACGGAATAATAAGTGCGACATTCATACGTTCAAAGGTTATCAAAGCTGCTGATAGGTAAACAAAGCTCGCTGCTTTGCTGGCGCGTGACGCCTAGAGGGTACTACTCTGAAGAAAGGTGGAACGAGAGTTGGTGATCTAAGGTATACCAAGCTAACAAGGTTAGCCAAGTTGTTGATTGCCATTTCAGATACATGTTCACAATATATCCCTACGTTGAAATCAAGATGATCCGAAGTTTAAATATAGTGCAATTGTTTTATAAATACAGCTTAAAAAAGTATAAATGTGATCAATATTTAGAATGATGATTAAATACGATAGCGTGTTATATAAAATGTGAATCACAGCTGTTTATATACTATTAAACTAGTTCAGCGAGAACCTTAATAATATCAAATCTCTTTTGAAATCAACACCTCTCTAATAAGGGGCGAAGATAGCTGTTTTTTAAAAAAGCCATCATCTAATAAAGCCAAGATCCAAAACTCGCCGATCTAGAAAAGATAAATTCTGATGAGGCTCAAACCTCACCAGAACCGTATTCGCAGTGAATGACTTACTTCTTCTTCACGGCTTGCTTGATGGCCATTTCAGCCAGTTTTGGTGTCGCCGCTTTCAATGCGCTGGGTGCCACCTTCTTACCCACTTTGACTGCTTTATTCAGTTGGCCTTTAACCGACGAGCCTCTTTTCATGGCTTCTAAACGTTGGCGGTTTCTCTGAACGTTATTTGCGTCAGCGATACGCTCTATCAACGTCTGCCTTAAAGTATCTAAACCAAACTGTACCTTTTCTGGCGCAATCGCCAGCGGTAACACGATATCGGTTTGCAGCAATATATGATTGTATTCGAGCGCTTGAGCAATGATCTTCGCTTTGGTCGATGTTGGATTCTCTAAGTCATACGGTGGCTGCCAATCGTCTACAGGCT
The DNA here is from genome assembly GCF_041470825.1 of Vibrio sp. 10N.261.55.A10. Classification (NCBI taxonomy): domain Bacteria; kingdom Pseudomonadati; phylum Pseudomonadota; class Gammaproteobacteria; order Vibrionales; family Vibrionaceae; genus Vibrio; species Vibrio sp. 10N.261.55.A10. The sequence continues at coordinate 2,682 of NZ_JBFRNC010000111.1, forward strand.
TTAATCTGTCTACCTGATTCACAACCGACACCACAATCGGTTTCTTGCGTGAGATGTTCTTAGGATCGTCATAGAAAGCATCAAATCTATCTTTCAATTGCTTATCCAAATCACGTGCAGACTGATTGGCTTTAAGCACCCATAGCACCACATCCGCTTGGGTCATCTCTTTCAGCATTAAGGCTTCGGTTTTAGGATTGCCATCAAGCCCCTGAAGATCAACAACGCGAACATCATTGTCGTCGACAAACGCGTTATACACCGTTGAAGTGTCGGTTGATGGCAGCACATCCACTTCTGCAACCAACTCTTGCTTGAGTGCATTGATAAGTGAAGATTTACCCGAACTGGTTTGTCCCACCAGCACGATTCGCACAGGCTCTAGCTCTGGAGCAAAGCGTTGTTCGTCGAGTTCAGAAACATCAGACACTTTAAGTGCCTCATCTTCAATGCTGAAACGTCCGCTGTAGAGGTCAATCGCCACCGCCGCAACTTCATCTAACAAGGCTTGTTTGGCGGCGTATTGCATGTCATCAACCACACCCCTTGTCATCGTTGCTGTCGCTTGTTCTCGTCCTAAATCAGAAATCACCTTGAGTGGATTCAAATACAAGTTTTTAAGGTGGTTACCCCAAATAGCCGCTTTGAAGATCTTCTGTCCTAGCTCACCGTATTTATCGTAGGCTTCGTAGCCCGCTTTGATGTAAGAAACCTTGAGATACTCAATGCCGGGGATATGCTCTCGCACTACCAATTTGTAGCGTCGGCTTACCTCTTCGAACAGCTTTAGCCCTTCAGGAATCGAGAAATCGAGCGATTTTTTATCAAACTTTCTCGCAACAAATTCAAGTACCTCTAAACCGGTTTGGTCTAGGTTGCCCCACTCTATGTCGACCATTAATTGTTGGCGTACATGGTGTTTTGAATCATTCCAAATCGACAGTTCTTTTTGAGACCAATCAGCCGAAGCCTTAACCAATGCATCGTTGATATCAGTTTTGTTATGTTGTGATTCAGAATCAGAAACATCCTCACCAAGGTCGTCACTCTCTTTGTTTGAGAAGGGCTCCGTACTTGAAGATCGGCGTGAAGAGCGGCTTGAAATGAACAGAGGAATGGTGAACACCAAGGTACTCACGGCAATGGCAATCGATATTTCGAGTAGATAACCGTATTTGACCGCCAAGAACACACCAAAACCCATCATGATAATACTTGGGAAGATGGCCGAAATCAGGGCAATGCCCCAGCGGCCGCTCGATAGCACCGCCAGTAATCGAAATAGGTTTCTAATTTTCTTCATAGCCCGACGCCGCCTTTCCTTTTTTCAGGGATTCTTTGTAGATCTTCTGCATCTCTTGTTCAGACACTTCTTCACCCTTGTTCTTATGATAGAAGTAAAAACAAGCCGCGCGACCTAAACCATAAGAGGTGCCGAAACTCATTGCCGCTGCGGCAACCGCGCCTACCGTTTGACCATAAACTGGAATCAGCTTTATCAACTGTCGAGTGCCCAGCTTCATTCCGTATTGCAAAGCAAAGCTGCTTCCCAGCGTGCCTATCAACTCACTAAAGACTCTCTTGTTCCACTCGACCCCATATTGGTTCGCCAAACTGTGGAGCATCTTCGCTTGAATTGCAGGTACAGACACCAAACCAACACCTGGAATCAAATCACTGGCCGCTGCACTTCCTGCATACCAAAGCACTTCGTTTTCTACTTGGTCAAAGTTGGCTTCTTCTTGGGTGGAATGCTCTTTGTCTTGCACCATCATTCCAATAACAGGAAGAATACTGGTCAGCTTTTCCAACAAGATGTCATAGTTGTAAACCGCTTCGCTGTTAGACATAGCGTTGTCATCCGTTTCGAAATCGACCGCTACCGATTCAAACTCTTTACCCCAAGCCTTCTCTACTTGGTTGGTGTTGAACTGAATTTGCCTTGCTCGATCTGGTTCACTGGAAGACAACACCGCCGTATGAACCAGCAACAAGTGTTTAATCTTCTTCTGTTTCTTAATCTGTTTTAGAGCCGCAAGCACAGCGGATTGTTCAGGTTCGTCGGCTTTCATTACAACGACTAACGCATTACCTGCCTGACCAATCTCTTCCAAATCCTCTTTCGCATCGTAATTCGCTTCGCTGAGTCCTCTGGTATCAAGAAACCTCATCACGGGTTTGTCTTGCGGAAACTCATACGACATCGCCGTCATGGTACAAGGCGCAAAACCATTGCCCACTTCTACAGAAGAGTCGCCCGTGACCGCTTGAATAAACGATGACTTGCCCGCCCCCGTTTTGCCCAACAGCCACAATGTAGGAAGATGCTTGCGCTGATATTCATGAGCCTGAGTCAAGTCTGGGTTCTTGCTCGGATTAATGAAGTCTTTTATTTGATCAAACATGTTTAGAGTAACGCTCACTTGATGTTGAGATTCGAGTTGATGACAAAGCAATACTGACTTATATAATCACAAATCATATTAAACTTATGTTTGTTCAGTCGCACAGGTTTACAATGCCTAAACGCTTGTTTTTATTTGCGCGCTCATTTTTATAGACGCTTTTTTATACATACGGGTATCATCGTATTGATTCGGGTACCTAACCAGGGCAAGATCATGAA
>NZ_JBFRNC010000112.1:0-381 GCF_041470825.1 Vibrio sp. 10N.261.55.A10
AAGCTCTTTAACAATTTAAACCTATCAATCTGTGTGGGCACTCGTTGATGAATATCAAAACGTTTTATCGTTAGATAAAACAGATTCTTCGGAATCAAAATTGATTTCAATGAACTGAGTGACCAATCAAGTCTTAGGACTTGGCACAGTCAATTCATTATCATTCTGTTGGAATGGTAATAGCTTTAGAATTACTTTTTGTAGTTTTGAAGTCAGTATTCGTTGAGTCACACCTATTAATTTAGGTAATCAAAATCTTAAATTGAAGAGTTTGATCATGGCTCAGATTGAACGCTGGCGGCAGGCCTAACACATGCAAGTCGAGCGGAAACGACACTAACAATCCTTCGGGTGCGTTAATGGGCGTCGAGCGGCGGACGG
>NZ_JBFRNC010000113.1:0-218 GCF_041470825.1 Vibrio sp. 10N.261.55.A10
TTAACTCTTTATGCTGCTTAGGTTTCTACTTAAGCAGCATAGTTTTCATATTCTGTTTGATTGTGTAAAAGCGACCATATAATTCGTGCGTTCTTCGCGGCCAGTGCCACTATTGCTCGGTTCATTCCTCTTCGTTCTAGAACGCCGCGACACCACTGACTTAACTTATCTTGCTTGTCGCCAAGGTTGGCAATCACGGTCCTTGCGCCATGAACTAA
>NZ_JBFRNC010000114.1:0-1127 GCF_041470825.1 Vibrio sp. 10N.261.55.A10
AACCGAAAGCGACATTCGGTTATTCGTTACCTTGATCCGATTTGATGTGGCCTACCATGGCCTATTTAAAACTAACATCAAAGCCATCTCTGACTACCCTGCGTTGTCAGCGTATTTGGACCGCTTATTACAAATCGAAGCCTTTGCGAAAAACACTCGTGTCGATCATATTAAAGCGGGCTATTACTCGGTAACTGCGCTAAATCCATCTGGCATAATTCCTCAGGGGCCGTACTTGGATTGGTTTAAATATTTACCGGAGGGAGTATGAAACTAGCACCTCTGATGTTCGTTGGTCACGGTTCTCCGATGTTTGCGTTAGGCGCAAGCATCGTGGCTCAACAACAGGCGACCGATAATTTAACCCATCAAGTAGCTAAATTTGATGATGTGGAAGCTATATTAGTGATATCACCACATTGGGTTGCCCGCGGTAATGTCGTTATCACCAACGACCAACCAGAAACCATTCACGACTTTGGTGGCTTTCCACCTGAATTGTACGAGTTGAACTATCCTGCTGTGGGCTCACACATTGTTGGTAATAAAGTCATCGACTTATTAACCAACAATGGTTTCGAAACCAAGGCGGACAATTACCGAGGCTGGGATCACGGTGTTTGGGTACCGCCGTGTCACTTGCGCCCAAATGCAGACAAGCCAATAGTGCAATTGTCGCTGAATGTTGATCTGTCACCAGATGAACTAGAAAAGCTCGGTAATACCTTGAAACAATTGCGTAAGCAGAATATTGCGGTTATCTGCTCAGGTAGCCTGACGCACAATTTATATGACATTCGAATGAGTCACGAGCCCGTCGCAGATTATGCAAACAAATTCCAAAATTGGTCACGGAAAATCGCTCTTGAAGGCAATTTAGCGGAGGCAAAACAGCCTCACGTTAAGTCTGTTCACTATACGAAGTCACACCCTACCTCTGAGCATTATTTGCCGTTAGTTATTGCTATGGGAGCAAAAGATGACGCTGATAATCTTACGGTGTTGGAAAGTCCAATCTTGCATCACTCCATTTCAATGGAGAGTTATGTTTGGTCTCAGTGAGCAATAACATTACTTTAGTTTAGAAAAACAGCATCAACCAAGATAAGTATAAACTGCAAGGCTAA
>NZ_JBFRNC010000115.1:0-1307 GCF_041470825.1 Vibrio sp. 10N.261.55.A10
GGGCAAGATTACGAAGCCCCTTGCCCTGCAAGGACTTGCGAAAGGTAAGCGTTATTGCGGTTCGCTTTTTTCTGCTTTCTTTTGATCCCTGCTTTGAAGCTGATTTCTTCCGTCAGCAGATTTAAAGCTATATGTCTTATAACTGCTAAATTCTCACCGGCTTGCTCTCGACGTATCCGACATTCATCTTCTTTAAAACCAACGTCTAATCGCCAGTGCATCTGATTTTCAATGCTCCAATGTGCTCGCGTGCTCTCTAGTAAAGCTTTAGCCGTTAGTTTTGCTGAGCTTATGTAGTGCTTGATTTGCATTGTTTCTGCTGGCTTATCACCTTCTTGACGAATTGAAACGACCATACCAATTGTGGAGAGTTCAGCCCAATCAAACGCTATATAGCTTAAGAAATCTGTATTGTGAACAACCATACTCAAACGCGTTTCTGTACGACCATGCCCTTTCTCTTGAGTGACGTATTTATCACCTTCAAAACTATTAATCATACTAGAATTAAACACTTGGCTAATCGCTTGCTCCAATCGTTTTTGATTACCTTTTACCGCTAAGAGATAATCTGCATCTTGAGCGACTATCTTTTCAGCTATATCCTTCTGGCATCCCATAGCATCAATAGTCACTAAACAACCTCGCAAGGAAAGCATTTCAAGCAGTTCAGGGATCGCTTTTATTTCATTGCTTTTATCCGCAGTCTTCACTTGTCCTAGTACAACTTGGTTTGCTGCACTAAAGGCACTAACCATATGGATTGCACCACAACGCTTGTCTTTGTTGTATGTGCCTCTGAGAGTTTTGCCGTCGATAGCAATCACTTCACCCTCTGTCGTCTCATGACAGTCTTTCATCCACGCAGTAAAGCATCGTTGCAGTTGCTTGGCGGAAATAAGATTGATAACTCGGGCAATGGTATCGTGTACTGGTATGCCTTGTTTGAAATCACCATACTGCCTAAGCCATTCCAAGTTATCTTCACCAAAATCTTCAATATCCTCCCAACCTTCAGCACCAGCAATCACTGCTGCAATTGTTAAGAAGATAATGTCGGTTAGCGTGTGCTCTATTTTCCAAGCTTGGCGAGGATCTCGAATAACTGAAATATGGTCCAAAAGGCTTAATCCATTCATTATGGCTAAATATCTGCTGTTAAAAAACAGTATATGATCACACCTAAATCTGATCATCAAATCGATCTTGAATGTATTGAATTTGTTGTGACTTCAGTGTACAAATTAGTGGAAACATCACTTCACGCTACCCCTTATTCCATATGGGTTTTTCATGATCTTGCCCTG
>NZ_JBFRNC010000116.1:0-4241 GCF_041470825.1 Vibrio sp. 10N.261.55.A10
ATATGTTGGATAGACCATCGCTAAGTGGCCTTATAGCGAGATAGTCAAAACTCATTCTATTGATTTCGGCAAATCATTTTGTAGCTTCAAACTAGTGATGTTAGGGCTGGCTTGTGATGCCCCAAAAACGCCTAGAATTGAACTTGCAAGGTTTCAGATACAAAAAGGGCTCTTCTCCGCTTAGATGAGTCTATAAATTAACAATAAAACCGGTAACACATTGATTTATAATCGCTTCCCACCTTATATCTCAGTATTGTAGTTTGTCGTTATTATCTTCCGCTCTATTTAACTTTAAAGGCCAATCCGTACAGTCTGTAACGCTCGAAGAAAGCTCTCATTCAGTACTCGTCAAATGCAAGCGAGATAGACGCTGTAAAGTTGTTGACCCTGAGACTGGAGCACCGCGCACAGTCGACCACTATGTTCACCGTCGCCTGTCGGATTTACCTGTCAGTGGTCGCCCTTGCGTTATAGAAATTGAATTGGCTCAGACAAGAGATAGGCTCGGCCGAAGGTTGGTTGAAGCGACTGATTTTGTTGATAAGGGGAGTCGTTATACCAAGAGATTCTGTCACTTTATTAGTGGACTATGCCGCTATATGAGCATCCACGCAGTGTCTAAGCATTTAGACATACGCTGGGAAACCGTGAAAAATATCGATAAAGCATTTCTGTTATCTACCTTGCCTGCTTTAGAGCCTAAGAGGTTGACCAACCTTGTTCATATTGGCGTTGATGAAGTCGCCAGGGCTAAAGGCCATGACTATATGACCGTCGTTTATGATCTCGTTTCAGGACAACTTATTTGGGTTGACCATGGGCGGACTTCAAACGTACTCATCAACTTTTTTGAACAATTATCACCGCAAACGAGGGACGGCATCCAAGCGGTATCAATGGATATGGGGCAATCTTACCAATCAGCAGTGAGAAACGCTCTTCCGAATGCAGACATCGTTTTTGACCGGTTTCACGTTATGCAGAACTACTCTCTTCTGATAAGGAAAGAGCGTAATAAAGCGTTTAGGAAAGGAACACATGACGAGAAGAAAATGCTTAAAGGGACGCTATTTTTACTCCTCAAAAATGCGCCGAAATTAAGCGATAAGCAGTCAGATAGGCTAGATGATTTACTTGAAAGCAATAAGACTCTTTGTACGATTTATATGCTCAAAGAGCAGCTTCAAGCCTTATGGGATGAACGTAATTTTGACCTGATGATCGCAGCTCTTGATGCGTGGTGCCAGCTTGCTAAAAAGACGAGGATCTTATCTCTCATCAACTTCGCAGACGCGCTTTGGGAGAGAAGAGTTGGGATCTGCAATTATGCAAAATATAAGCTGACGAATGCCCGAGTGGAAGCAGGGAATGTATCGATAGGTCTTCTTAGACGGCGAGCCCGAGGAGTAAGGGATACTGATTACTTTAAATTGAAGATTAGACAAACCTCAATCCTAGAAACTCACTCTACCATTTACCCAGAAATCAAGCTCATCTAAGCGGAGAAGAGCCGTTTTTCTAATCTGAATTATGTCAGCAGCCACCGTCCAATATTTGAATCGTTTTACTTAGAACTCAAAATCTTCCCACAATTTTCGAACTGAGCTATTAGGGTCATTGACCTGTTTCGATTTAACATCAAATTGCATTGTTGGTCGTTCCGCTAAGTTGTATGGAGACCAATCAGCTTTGCTTGTCTTGATGAATGTAAGCCATTGGCTATGCATGGTGTTAATAAGTTCAATCGGAGGTTGTGAGCCGACAAATCTTTTTGCTTGTTCATTGTCAGTGGTATTAAATACAAAAGGCACGTCAACAAAGTGTGCGGCTCCTAAATGACCATCAAATGCAGGTGACATCCAAGAAAAGTTATAATGCCAAACTTTGTTGTCGTTTTTAGTTAACTGTTGAGCAATGTGAAGTGCTGGCATTTTAAACGTAAAATCAGATTGGATGTCGGCAAAAGTGTCTCCAATAGTTTTTCCATTGTCTTTTGTTGAATACACATCAGCAGGGCGGCCTTCCAGTGACAAGTCAGACAATAGTAGCGACTTCGTTTTTTCGGTCGTATTGTTTACGGCATCACTTGGTACAAGGTACAGTCGTGACTCTTGATCGGTGCTACCAACGATGACCGGAATAGAAGGAGAAGCTTTAGTGAGATCTTTCATTGGAGACTCGACAATGATATCGCCATCAACAACGGGCAAAAATGCGGTGCCTCCCCATGATATCATTCCCCATTTGTTGCGATCTTGTATCGTATAACCCATATCAATAACGTTCTTAACTAATTCAGGAAATGGAATGGTCGATAAGCCTTTAACGGTGGCTGGAATATTCAGTTTTTTGGTATAGCTTTGTGTGATTTGCTGAGCTTCTTTCTGAGTTAAAAATGCCATTGGAGGACTTTGCATAATAGCTTTCTGGAATAGGCCTTCTGCTTTTTCGGTACCCAATAAAATGGCAACACTTTCTGCCCCAGCAGATTGACCTGCAACAGTAACTTGGCTAGGGTCTCCACCAAAATCTTCGATGTTATTTTGTACCCACTCAAGAGCCATGATCTGATCAAGAATGCCGCGATTATCCGGTGCGCCCTCAAGGTGCATAAAACCATCAACGCCTACACGATAATTGATCGTTACAACAATCACGTCATTCTGAGCAAAGCTTGTTCCGTCGTAGGCTAACTCTGCCGCATCTTCTCGGATGAATGCGCCGCCAGGGATCCACACCATGACTGGCAGTTTTTTATTTGATGCCTTGTTGTTGGTAGCTACGGCGTTCATAGGTGTCCAAATGTTCAGAGTTAGATCATCGGGAGCCCCCACCAAGGTGGTGTTTTTATCTCGGCTAGGCTGTGGGACAGGTTGACCTGCTTTTGTTGCATCTAATACTCCGCTCCAAGTTTCGTATGCTTGCGGTGCTCGAAATCGGCGATCTGCCGTAAAAGGGTTTTTCGCATATGGGACGTCATAAAATGTGGCTACGCCATCATGGTTGTTTCCCATAAGTTTACCAGACTTAATGATTGCTACCGTTGAGTTTTCAGCATTTTGAGTGTGGGCAAATAGTGCATTACTTTGAATTAAACCTGCACTGAGGCATGCGACTAGTACCATTGTTTTTTTCATTTCATTCGGCTCGGTATTGGAATAGAAGGTCAGTATAAAACCTAGTTTGAAGTTGATATATATGCTATACGTCAATAGATTGTTGCATAAATCGAACTATTGAGGGTGTATGGATAGAATTGTTTCAATGGAAGTTTTCGTTTCTACTGTCGATCTAGGAAGCCTGACGGCAGCATCTGAGGCTTTAGGAATGTCACGATCCATGGCGACTAGGCATATAACCGCGTTGGAAAAGTCTTTAGGTGTATGTTTACTATATCGCTCAACAAGAAGCTTAGGTATCACTAACGCCGGTCGTGATTTATTGCCTTTCTGCCAGAATATTTTAGAGCAGAATGCCCAACTATATAACTTAGCCCAAGAGCAGCACTCTCAACCTAAAGGAAGAATTTCACTGGTTACTAGCATTTCGTTTGGTCAGGGTTATCTTGCCCAAGCTATTGAACAATTCATGCTTAAGTACCCTGACATAGAAGTCGATCTCACGCTGTCGAATCAGTCACTGGATTTGATAAAACATGGGGTTGATATGGCAATCGAGTTGAGTAATGACCTGCCCGAATCTTTAATTGGAAAGAAATTGGCTGATTGTCCATCGGTGGTTTGCGCTTCCCCTCAGTATCTAGCAGAACATGGGGCTCCTTTATCTCCCGAAGATTTACTCGATCACAATTGCTTGATCCACAAACGAATAGGCAATGATTGGCTGTTTGTTTCTAAAGCCGGTTCTAAATCTGCTCAGCCTATTAATGTAACGGTCACAAGTAACTACTCTGTAAATGATAGTTCCATACTTCTTAATGCAGCGATTAATGGCAAAGGTATAGCGTGTTTACCTCTGCCTTTTATTGCAATCGACATACAAGCAGGGACTTTGACTATCTTGTTGAAAGACTTTGAAGTCAATCCAATTGGCATATGGGCTCTGTATCCTTCAAGGCAATATCAACCCAAACTACATCGACACTTGTTGGACTTTTTGCAAGAAGATTTATCAATTAAGCATGATCATATGCGAAATATTGATTCATGAAGCTATGTTGGTAATGAAACCAAGCAATAATGTATCCTACCTAATCGGTTAGGGCGTGTTGATCTTTC
>NZ_JBFRNC010000117.1:0-499 GCF_041470825.1 Vibrio sp. 10N.261.55.A10
GGTTCATCGCGGATTAGCGGGAACTAAAAACAAAAACGGTAGTAAGTGATATGGTTTAGTCGCCAAACAAAAATCATACACAAACTACCGTTTTCATGCCGAATCATACTTTCCTATCTTCATTCTGGGAAGGCTTTCAAATAGTAAAGTCTCACCAGACAGCATCACTTATTACCCTGACTCTTAAACCTAACTCTGAGGCTAAGTGCCTTTGTGGTCTCGAGGCCGAGGCTATTCATGAGTATCAATGGCGTCATGTAAAAGAGGCCATGTTGCTCGGTGTTCCTGTTGAACTTTCCGTTCAAACACGAAGAATCAAGTGTCGTGACTGCGGCATAAAAACAGAGTCTCTATCTTGGTTAGAGCCTTATGCTCGTATAACGAAGCGCTTAAAAAGTTATATAGAACAACTGCTGCCTCTTCTTCCCATTAAGCATATCTCCCAGTTAACAAGCGTACATTGGCACACCATTAAAGAGATAGATAAACGCCGACTTCG
>NZ_JBFRNC010000118.1:0-663 GCF_041470825.1 Vibrio sp. 10N.261.55.A10
GAGCAACGCAGTGACCTATTCATCATCACTGATGACGTATACGGTACATTTGCCGATGACTTCGTTTCTCTATTTGCAAAACTACCATACAACACACTTTGTGTTTACTCGTTCTCTAAGTACTTTGGCGCAACAGGCTGGCGTTTAGGTACCATTGGTATCCAACACAAAAACGTATTTGATGACGCACTAAGTTCTTTCAGCGAAGAAAAACAGTGTCAACTTGATGACCGTTACAAAACACTGACTCCAGAGCCACGTGACATTAAGTTCATCGACCGCATCGTTGCGGATAGCCGTAGCGTAGCATTGAATCACACTGCCGGTCTGTCTCTACCACAACAAGTACAAATGGCGATGTTTGCTCTAACTTGTCTAATGGACTCAGAAGGTCGCTACAAAGCCGCTTGTAAACGAATCATCCGTGAGCGCTACACAACGCTTTACAAAAACATGGGTGTAGCAATCGAAGAGAACAAAGACCGTGTGGATTACTACACACTACTAGAGCTAGACACGCTAGGTGGCAAACTTTACGGTCAAGAGTTTGTCGACTGGTTCAAAGCTAACGAGAAAGGTAAAGACTTCCTATTCCGTCTTGCTCACTACTTAACGCGGCTACATGGATTCCCCCGGTTGTCAAACATCCGCTAAACTTATGTT
>NZ_JBFRNC010000119.1:0-6295 GCF_041470825.1 Vibrio sp. 10N.261.55.A10
TTTACTTTAATTGGTATAAAGACACCGAGCCCCTGCACTTCATGCTATTCCGGCACATATCAGAAAGCCTAGTCTGACGACTAGGCTTTCGTCGTTTCCTGCGTATGTGTTTTGGGTTTTAGTAGTAGATCCTTATCGCTAGCTATGAAGTACTTCTCTATATATCGGGAGGTGCTGCTTGGGAATATAGGTGGTCACTTCTAACTCTTAAGCTAAATAGAGCAGAGCACTAATCTGATTGTTTTACTATGTGAAATTCTCTATCGCGTACGTACTTCGCCCTAAGGAGTGAGACTTTATTGCTTGAATACGTAAAGGGTAATTGTCGATTATGTTCGTATTGGTACTCGTTTAGCTGCTATCTAAACCATACCTGATACACGTATCTGGAACCCTGAGACTGACTAAGGAAAAGGTAGGATGCTTAACACTTCAAGCTATCACACTCACTGTGCATAAATAGAGATGTTGATTCGAAAGACCATCAAACAAACCTAAATAGCTATCTCGTAGATACAAAAACGCCTAGCGTTTGCTAGGCGTTGATAAATAGTGTCTCTAATACATCGACTACAGTATTTGCTTAAGCACCCTATCGGCTTTCACACGAGTGATCTTACGAATCAACTTCTGAACTTCCATCGGGTAGCTCTCTACCTTGTCTAACTGCTTATAAGTACAGATAAGCTGAGTGTGTTGAAGGATGTTATCCACTTCAGCCTGAAACTTGTCTGTTAGGTGATGGTAGTTATCTTGGATAAAGATACCGTTCTCTAGATCCAACTTCCATGCGCGTGGATTTAGATTATTACCTGTTAGTAGCATGTAGCGCTTATCTACCCAAATGCCCTTTAGGTGGAAGCTATTGGAATCGTGTTGCCAAAGTCGAATTGATAGATTACGGCTAGCAATATGAGCTTCATTCGCTTTAGCGAAACGGCGTAAGTTCAGTTCGTAAAGGTATGGCAAACCACCAATCGTTTTAAACTCTTCTTCTGGTGAGATAAAGAAATCATTCGCTGTCTTATCACCAACAACAATGCTGACCTTTACGCCACGCTTAAGTGCTTTCTTCACTTCTTTAGCTAGGCTAGGTGGGAAGTTGAAGTAAGGTGTGCAGATGAAGATTTCATCTTTAGCTTGAGCGACGAGTTGGTTGATTCCCTGATTCAGACGGTTACGTCTTTTACCGATACCAACCAATGGTGTTACAGCCACTTGCTCTGCTGAAACCTCTTGCCCTTCGAATTGATACTGAGACCTTGCCAATGATGCTCGAAACTGACGAATCGCTGGTTTCAGTTCTTTGGTCGCAGGCTTGTTCTTATCAGCCAGGTCATAAACAGCGCTGTCCGCAACCATCTGTTCGTGTACGTAGGCAAACATTGAGTCAGCAAGAGCTGCATTGTTTAAAACATGGTAACGATCAAAGCGATAGCGGTCATGGTAATTCAGATAGATATTGTTAAGGCTTGCACCGCTGTATATCACGCTATCATCGACGATAAAGCCTTTTAAGTGCAATACGCCAAAGACTTCTTTGCCGCGAACGGGAATGCCATAGACAGGCACAGAATGTTGATATTTCTCTGCGAACTCTTTATACATGGCTGCATTGCCTTCAGAAGACTCTGCGCCAATCAATCCACGCTGCGCCCGGTGCCAATCGACACAAACGCTCACGTCTAATTCTGGATTCTTTTGCTTTGCTTCATATAAGGCAGTTAGGATCTCACGGCCAGCCTCATCATCTTCAAGATACAAAGCGACTAAACTAATACGAGTCGTTGCGCGAGATATTTCATTAAGTAGGCGAGTTCGAAACTCTTGCGCTGATAGTAGTACTTCAAACTTGTCAGGATTCTGCGCTATGGTTGGCAACTGTATGAATGGATTCCTACTGGCAATCATATTGACTGTTTTACCTTAAAAATATGCAAAATTGCGAACCTTTAATTTTACCAAAGGGATAGCACCAAATACTAGATAATCGAGGCATTCTCTAACAATTTTGCTGATAATGCATAGGAATGAGATCTTTTCCGCTATTCGAATAGCGCTCGTATAAAACTCTTAAACCATTTGGTAGATCTTTAGGGTCTACTTGTACGAATTTGTGTCGCGCGTAAAAATTGGTGAGATGAGCGTACGCAAAGCAGTAATCATCTTCCGTAAGCGTATGTTGCGCACAATAATCCATAAGCTGGGAGCCTAATTGCTGACCACGATGTTGTTTTGATATCGCCATACCGGTAAGTAAGCGATTATTTTCTATTGTACGAAAACGCACGACACCGCACAGTTCGTTATTCAGCAATAACGAATAGATCAGTTCACTCTTATTCGCTTTTCCCGTTGGGTAATGTTCTTTATAGAAACGTTTAACTAGGGGAACCTTTACTGGGTCTAATTGAGTAATGATGACATTGTTCATTCAGTCACTGCGCCATTGGTTTATCTGCTGTAGAATGACCGCAGTGTAAGTTAATTGAATATCGCCATGCAATTCCATCTCAATGCTAGTTTAAAAAATGTTCATACTTTTTCCATCGATCAGACGTGTGATGCGTTGGTTGAAGTCACCACTACCGAAGAACTTATTTCGCTTTACAAAGACCCTAAATGGTCAGCTTTGCCTAAGTTAATACTGGGTAAGGGCAGTAATATGCTTTTTACTGAGCACTTCGCTGGCCTGGTCATCGTGAATAAATTAGCCGGGATTGAGCTGGCCGAGACGGACAGTCATCACCTACTGCATGTGAGTGGTGGCGAGGATTGGCCAAGCTTGGTTGAGTGGAGTGTGGATAAAGGGCTGGGTGGTCTAGAAAACCTAGCAATGATACCCGGCTGTTCCGGCTCTGCTCCGATTCAGAATATTGGTGCGTATGGTGTTGAGCTACAAGACGTATGCGAGTATGTCGATATCCTGTGTCTGGATACTTATACAGTTAAGCGATTAAGCAAAGAAGAGTGTCTCTTTGGTTACCGAGATTCTATTTTCAAACACGCTCTCTACGATAAAGCGATTGTTGTTGCGATTGGTTTAACGTTGCCGAAAGAGTGGGAGCCATGCAATCACTATGGCCCATTAAAAAGCCTAGCAGCCGATACGCTCTCCCCTCGCACTATATTTGATGAAGTGTGTGCTATCCGTTCAAGTAAGCTGCCAGACCCTAGAGTACAAGGGAATGCGGGTAGCTTCTTCAAAAACCCTGTGATCACCAAAGATCATTTTGATCGCTTGTTAGCTCTATATCCAAATATGGTTGGTTATGAGAGTAATGACATGATCAAAGTTGCTGCTGGCTGGCTGATTGATCAATGCCAGTTCAAGGGTGTGACAGAAGGTGGCGCTCAGGTTCACCCCAACCAAGCATTGGTTATTATCAATTATGATGAGGCTTCTGCTGTGGATATCCTTAAGCTTGCAGAGCGAGTGCGCCAGTCCGTTTTGAATAAATTCGATATTCGATTGGAACATGAAGTGCGCTTTATGGGACGAGACTGCGAGACAAACTTGGATAAGGCTTTGGAGTCATTGGCATGAGAGAGCACAGTACCAAGCTTGCACTATTGAGATGTCTTGCTGACGGTGAGTTTCATTCAGGTGAAGACCTAGGTGAAATGATTGGCGTATCACGAGCGGCTATCAGTAAGCACATTAAAGGTATTCAAGAGTGGGGTTTAGATATCTACCGAGTACAAGGCAAGGGTTACAAACTAGCCAGTCGTTTGGATATGCTTGACCAAGACAAATTGTCTGCAGTTAGTCGCGATGCTTCTCTTGAACTCATTCCCATCATAGGTTCTACAAACCAACACCTATTAGAGCGCACTAACACCCTCGAATCGGGTTCTGTCTGTATTGCTGAATATCAAGCTGCGGGTCGTGGACGCCGTGGACGAGAGTGGGTATCACCATTTGGTGCAAACCTCTATCTTTCAATGTATTGGAGACTCGACGCGGGGATGGCTGCCGCAATGGGCTTAAGCCTTGTGGTTGGTGTAGCTGTTGTTGAAGCTTTGGAAGAGATGGGCGTAGAAGGTGTAAAGCTTAAATGGCCGAACGACCTTTACCACAATGACAAGAAGCTTGCAGGTATCTTGGTCGAGCTGTCAGGACAGTCTGGTGGCGCTGCGCATATTGTGATTGGTTTAGGGCTAAACCTATCCATGGATCCAACAACATCAGGTATTGGCCAGCCATGGACTTCCCTTAAAGAAGTGTGTGATGGGAAGGTGCCAGACCGTAACCAGTTAGCGCAGGCTCTGATCAATGCTTGGGATAAGTCACTTGTCGACTACGAGTTGAAAGGAATGTCCAATTTTTTAGAGCGTTGGAACCGCTTGGATAATTTCTTAGGTCGCAATGTTAGATTGATCATTGGACCTAGAGAAATTGAAGGTGTTGTTCAAGGCATCGATGAACAAGGTGCTGTATTGCTCAAAACTGAGAATGGTGTCGAGAGCTATATTGGTGGCGAGATATCGCTAAGAAAAGGCGACTAAGGCGTTACTATTTTCTTAGTAACACTTCTTCAACCATATGATCTGCGCCTTTACGTAGAATCAGGTGAGCCCTTTCTCTTGTCGGAAGGATATTTTGTTCAAGGTTCAAGCCATTAATTGAACTCCAGATACCTTCTGCTTTGTCCAATGCGGCTTGGTTCGATAATTTAGTGTAATGACTAAAGTAAGAGCCAGGCTTAGTAAACGCGCCATCGCGGAATTTCATAAAGCGATTGACGTACCATTCTTTGATTTGTTGGCTATCAGCGTCAACATAGAGTGAGAAATCAAGGAAGTCTGAAATAAACACGCGATGTGGCTCGTGTGGATAATTCATTCCGGTTTGTAAAACATTAAGCCCTTCAATAATAAGCACATCTGGTAGGTCGACGCACTTAACGTCATCAGTAATATTGTACGTAAGATGCGAGTAAACAGGGGCTGTGACATTTCTCTTGCAAGCTTTTACATCCGAAACAAAGTTCACTAAACGCTTGATATCGTAAGATTCAGGAAAGCCCTTTTTGCTCATCAACCCTTTCTCTTCTAACACCTCGTTTGGATATAAAAAGCCATCGGTTGTCACTAGTTCAACTTTTGGGTGGTTTTCCCAGCGAGAGAGTAGGGCTTTAAGCAGACGCGCAGTGGTACTTTTGCCAACAGCTACGCTACCCGCAATACCGATGATAAAAGGTGGCGCTTTCTCTTTCTTATCTAGAAATTGGTGGAGTACCGAGTTTCTATTCTGTCTGGCTGCCACATAGAGGTTCAATAGACGAGATAGCGGTAGATAGATCTCTACTGCCTCTTCCATTGTGAGCTTTTCATTGATGCCTTGAAGCTCTTTTAAGTCGCTCTCAGAAAGTGTCATCGGAACTAAATTCCTTAGCTCAGACCAACGTTCGCGGTCAAATGACATAAATGGGCTCATACAAAACTCTATAGTGGATAACAAAACAAGTGCATGGAAAATACATCAAGCGATAGATAAATAAAATATCTTCCTGTACTAGATGCGGGTTAAAGACGTAAACCTTGAGCTAAATAGCCGTATGTAGGAGTTTGGTCAGAGAATTTTGCACTTTTTTTCAATTTACTATTGCAAGGTGGAAAATCATTCAATAAAATGCGCCCCACTTGTGCCGACTTAGCTCAGTAGGTAGAGCAACTGACTTGTAATCAGTAGGTCACCAGTTCGATTCCGGTAGTCGGCACCACTTTCTCCCTTCCTATAAGGCAAGCGAGAGAAAGCTCAAAATTTGGAGAGGTTCCCGAGTGGCCAAAGGGAGCAGACTGTAAATCTGTTGGCACTGCCTTCGATGGTTCGAATCCGTCCCTCTCCACCATATTCTAAAGGTTAAATAGCTCAAACAGAGTTACGTGTTGCGTGCATCGTATAATGGCTATTACCTCAGCCTTCCAAGCTGATGATGCGGGTTCGATTCCCGCTGCACGCTCCAACTCATTTTGTGTGCTGATATAGCTCAGTCGGTAGAGCGCACCCTTGGTAAGGGTGAGGTCCCCAGTTCGACTCTGGGTATTAGCACCAGTCTAAAGCTTCTTCTCCTTTAATAAAGAAAACCATTTTTTTGGTTGCGTGGTCTTATTTTAAGCCACCTAATCCGTACCTAGAGGGACACCCCATGTCTAAAGAAAAATTTGAACGTACGAAACCGCACGTAAACGTTGGTACTATCGGCCACGTTGACCACGGTAAAACAACTCTAACTGCTGCTATCTGTACTACACTTGCAAAAGTGTACGGTGGTGTTGCTAAAGATTTCGC
>NZ_JBFRNC010000120.1:0-3837 GCF_041470825.1 Vibrio sp. 10N.261.55.A10
GTCGGCACACTAAATTCTTTATGCTTTTGTCCGTGTTGTTACTCCCTGTTAAAGAGTGTTGACACCAACAAATCAAATTGTGGTGCCCGGAGGCGGAATCGAACCACCGACACGAGGATTTTCAATCCTCTGCTCTACCGACTGAGCTATCCGGGCAACGGAGCGCTATTAAACGGATTTTCTGCATAACCGTCAACTCCTTTTTTGAAAATAACTAAAAAAACCGTTCGTTCGTTGTTTTTTTATTCAAAAGTGAGGGTTATGTTTTACCTTGGTTAAATTCTTTTTTGAATTGCGTTACTTTTTCGAGGTATCGGCGCGACTCTTTATTTGGATGCTTCTTGGTAAGCGCCCAGTAGGCTTGGCTCGGTTGCAGCGAGTTTAAGTCTTGCATTGCTCGCTTTCTGTCCTTACTGAAGGTATTGAGTACGCCACCAGTACCGCCGTTATAGGCTGAAATCATACTGTATTCAAGCGTTAATGGGTTTTTTACGTCTTTCAAATAACGATTTTTAAGGATGTAAAAGTATGCGGTGCCAGCATCAATGTTGTTTTCTGGATTGAATAAGTACTCAGGGCTTGGTTCACCAGGTTTCTTTTTGACGTGTTCAAATACATCTCGACCAGCGGTTTTAGGTACCACCTGCATAAGACCATAAGCATTAGCCCAGCTTACGGCGTACGGGTTGAAGCTACTCTCTGTCTTGATGATAGCGTAGATTAAATCTTCAGGGATGTCATAACGCTGAGACGCTCGTCGAACGATGTCGGCATATTGATAACTACGCTGGCTAGCGTGGTCGGCCACCATTGGGATTTCAACGTAGTAGGCTTTTTTAAAGTCGACTTCTTTGGTTTTTAGGTTATTCGCGATCAGGTAATCCGCAAACTGGTTCGCTCGCCAAGTCCATTGAATGGGCTTTTTTTCTTGGTCTACAACCTGATTATAGAGGAAAGGTTTGCCTTCTAGCTTGATGCTTTTAGAAGAGAATAGATCGACATGCGCCGGATCATCTGGCGTCAAAAGGGTCGTCATGATCGCATTTTTGAGGTGTTTTTTCGGTTCGGTAGAGGAAACCGTTTCCACCGTTATCAGGCCTTGGCTAAAATTCACTTCTGAACGACTTAAGTAATTATCTATGTATTTCACATAGTTACTCTTACCTGCCATCTTGATTTCACTGCTACCCCAACGTTTTTGAATGTTGCCTGAAAAGCTATCTATTAATGAATCTAGCGCCCCGGTATCTTTTTCAAATTGTCCGGGTAGCTCAGCTAAATTCTTCACAAACCGGTTGGTTGGCTCGTAATTGACATCATAAATGCTTTCGACAAATTCACGGCTGCAGCCAGTTAATAACATGGCTGTTAGGAAGTAACTTAGCTTTTTCATAGTTCCTCATACAAAAATGACATCGCAGCGTTAACCATGATGTCATTAAAAATTGCTTAAATAAATGTCTTATTCGCTTGGTGGAGTATAACCATCAATTACGACATCTTTACCTTCGAAAAGGAAGTTAACCATCTCAGTTTCAAGAAGTTTACGATGCTCAGGATCCATCATGTTTAGCTTCTTTTCATTGATAAGCATAGTTTGCTTGCTTTGCCATTGTCCCCAAGCTTCTTTAGACACGTTGTCAAAGATACGCTTACCTAAGTCACCTGGGTAAAGTTGAAAATCTAGGCCTTCAGCATCTTTTTGAAGGCGAGCACAAAATACAGTGCGGCTCATAGTGGTTCCTCTTATCGCGTTCGTTGATTCAAACGTCGTCGTTCAGTTCAAAGGGTAGGCTCTCAATAAGCTGCTTTACAGGAGCGGCTAGGCCAATTTCTTCCGGTTTTGATAAGTTATACCAGAGACCTTTAGTCCCTTCCATTATCAAATCTGGTTGTTTATCTAATTTCACCAATACTGGCGTGATATCTAAGTGGTAGTGGCTGAAAGTGTGTCTAAACGCAATCATGGTCTTGATCGAATTGGTTTGAGTGTCTTTGATCGAACGAAGATCTAGTTGATGTTCGATCTCTGCGTTTTCATTTTGAGGGAAACAAAACAATCCGCCCCAGATACCAGATTGAGGGCGCTGCTCAAGCCACACTTGGTTATCGTGATACAGGATTACAAACCATGTCTCTTTTACTGGTTTCTCTTTCTTTGGCTTTTTGCCAGGGAAGTCGAGTTGTCTATCGAGTTTTTTAGCTTCACACATGTTTTCAATTGGGCACAGAGTACATTTAGGCTTGCTACGAGTACAAACCATTGCTCCCATATCCATCATAGCTTGATTGTATTTATCGACATCTTGCTTTGGGGTGTGTGCCTCTGCGTGTTCCCAGAGTTGGTTTTCAACCTTCTTTTGACCAGGCCAGCCCTCGACAGCAAAGCTTCTTGCAAGCGTTCGCTTCACGTTACCATCAAGGATCGCATGAGGGAGCTTGTAAACAGAGGACAGAACGGCTGCCGCTGTTGAGCGGCCAATGCCTGGAAGCGCATTCATTTCTTCGAGGGAAAGTGGAAACTCCCCACCATATTGCTCTGCGACGATCTTGGCAGCTTTGTGTAGGTTACGAGCTCGTGCGTAGTAACCAAGCCCTGTCCATAAGTGGAGTACCTCATCTTGTTCGGCGTTCGCTAGGTCGATAACCGTTGGAAAGCGTTCTAAGAAGCGTTGGTAGTATGGAATCACCGTAGCAACCTGAGTCTGCTGAAGCATGATTTCAGATAGCCAAACGGTGTAGGCGGTTTTGTTTTGTTGCCAAGGTAATTCTTTACGCCCGTAGGCGTCATACCACTTTAATATGGCGGTTGCGAAAGGAGTCACGACATGCTCTATGCTTTGCTATTATTAGAAGCGAAATTGCACCACACTTAACGTTGGATGTAAAACAGACAAATTGTGTGGGAATTTATCCACGGAAAGACTTGCACCGGAGGCAATTCTTTGGATAATCCCCGCTTTGATTAATCAATGTGCAGGCAAAAATCAATGAGTGAAGTGACCACTAACGAATATACTGAAGACGGCAAACTGGTTCGTAAGATCCGTAGCTTTGTTCGCCGCGAAGGCCGCTTAACAAAAGGCCAAGAGAACGCGATGAATGAATGTTGGCCAACAATGGGTATCGACTACAACCCAGAGCTTCTTAACTGGAAAGAAGTATTTGGCAACGATAACCCGGTTGTACTAGAGATTGGCTTCGGTATGGGTGCATCACTGGTTGAAATGGCAAAGAACGCACCTGAGAAAAACTTCTTAGGTATTGAAGTTCATAGCCCGGGTGTTGGTGCGTGTTTAGGTACAGCTCGCGATGCTGGCGTAACTAACCTGCGTGTAATGTGTCACGATGCTGTAGAAGTATTTGAACACATGATCCCAGATAGCAGCCTGCATACTCTGCAACTGTTCTTCCCTGACCCATGGCACAAAGCTCGTCACCATAAACGTCGTATCGTTAAGGCTGAGTTTGCAGAGATGGTTCGCGGCAAGCTTCAACTTGATACTGGTGTTTTCCACATGGCAACAGACTGGGAAAACTACGCAGAACATATGATTGAAGTGATGAACGTAGCTCCAGGCTTCGAAAACATCGCTGAAGATGGTGATTACATCCCTCGTCCGGATGAGCGCCCGCTAACTAAGTTTGAAGCGCGTGGCCACCGTTTAGGTCATGGTGTTTGGGACATTAAGTTCAAGCGTACTAAGTAACTTCGAATCAAATTAAGTGAAGGGTAATCCGACTTAGGGTTTAACCCCTACACTTTATGGGATTGATTAAAGCCAACATTATTGTAATGTTGGCTTTTTTGTCCTTAGTGTCCCGTCCTGAAATGTG
>NZ_JBFRNC010000121.1:0-263 GCF_041470825.1 Vibrio sp. 10N.261.55.A10
GTACCGTCAGTGAAATGGGAGGGGCTAAGGCAACTCGTCATGGATGAGTTCGCTATCTTTAAAGGACATCGGTATGCCACGGTCATTGCTGACGCTAAGACTCATCAAGTCATTTGGATAGGGTTAGGCCGTAGCCGCAAGGACATACGACCGTTCTTCGAGCTGTTAGGCAAGCATGGCAATAATATCGAAGCGGTCGCGATGGACATGAATACGGCTTTTGACCTTGAAGTTCAAGCGCACTGCCCGAACGCAAAAATCGT
>NZ_JBFRNC010000122.1:0-227 GCF_041470825.1 Vibrio sp. 10N.261.55.A10
ATCATGGCCGTTAAATACGTGGTTCCTTATCGAACTAAAGGGAAGAACGACCTTAATGATGCAGTAGCTATCTGCGAAGCTGTTCAGCGACCATCCACTCGCTTTGTGCCCGTAAAATCACCAGAGCAACAAGCCATCCTATCGGTACATAGAATGAGAGAGCATTGGGTTCGTGAACGCACCGCGCTTATGAATCGCATGCGCGCCCTACTTTCTGAGTTCGGGTT
>NZ_JBFRNC010000123.1:0-671 GCF_041470825.1 Vibrio sp. 10N.261.55.A10
TGTTAAAGAGCAAGAGTTTTTAAAGCATTAAACTTTCAAAACCATTTTTAAATACACTCAGTTTTCTATTACTAAGAAAAGTGTGCTTAAAGATGGTGGGCGATACCGGGCTCGAACCAGTGACCCCCTGCTTGTAAGGCAGGTGCTCTCCCAACTGAGCTAATCGCCCATGATAGTTTTGATTCCTTCATGGAGAAAGAATGGTGGAGCTATGCGGGATCGAACCGCAGACCTCCTGCGTGCAAGGCAGGCGCTCTCCCAGCTGAGCTATAGCCCCATATTTTTATTTCCTTGGGAGGAAATGGTGGGCGATACCGGGCTCGAACCAGTGACCCCCTGCTTGTAAGGCAGGTGCTCTCCCAACTGAGCTAATCGCCCCAAATTTTATTTCCTTGGGAGGAAATGGTGGGTCGTGCAGGATTCGAACCTGCGACCAATTGATTAAAAGTCAACTGCTCTACCAACTGAGCTAACGACCCTTTTTACTTCTTGAAGGAAGTGGTATCCCGTAGGGGAGTCGAACCCCTGTTACCGCCGTGAAAGGGCGGTGTCCTAGGCCTCTAGACGAACGGGACACTGCAATTCATCTCTACTTTAAAAGTAGAAACAAACTTCGAAGAACTTGGGAGTTCTTCATCTCTTTACTTTTCTAAACCTAATCAATCTGTGTG
>NZ_JBFRNC010000124.1:0-379 GCF_041470825.1 Vibrio sp. 10N.261.55.A10
ATGAGACTTCTTGTGAAGTTCATTTTCTAAAGACTCTCACAGTCGAAAAATCCAACCAGCGACATAAGAAGTGGTTTGGAGATTTAACTTCCAAGAATATTTAGAGAATGGTGGGCGATACCGGGCTCGAACCAGTGACCCCCTGCTTGTAAGGCAGGTGCTCTCCCAACTGAGCTAATCGCCCACGATAGTTTTAATTCCTTCGTGGAGAAAGAATGGTGGGTCGTGCAGGATTCGAACCTGCGACCAATTGATTAAAAGTCAACTGCTCTACCAACTGAGCTAACGACCCAATGGTATCCCGTAGGGGAGTCGAACCCCTGTTACCGCCGTGAAAGGGCGGTGTCCTAGGCCTCTAGACGAACGGGACACTGCAATT
>NZ_JBFRNC010000125.1:0-1727 GCF_041470825.1 Vibrio sp. 10N.261.55.A10
ATACCGGAACTCTCCTCTTTTGACGAGCGCTTCAGCGCATTCATAAGTGGGGACTCGGATTGACTGTAATCCATGTAGCTGTAGCTTAGCAGATGCTCTGGAATAAGCTGTTCCGGATGCTCTGGCGTTCCATGCCGTTCAAGATAGTCTGGGGAAGCACACATAACCAACCGAACCGGAGCAACACGCTTTGCAATTAAGGATGAGCTTTTTAATTGCCCGATCCGTAACGCTAAATCAAAGCCCTCCTCAACCACATCGACTTTCCGATCGTTGAGTTGCAAATCGATACCCACAGCCGGATTGAGCTGCTTAAAATCCCGAATAAGTGAAGCGAGATGCTTGGTAGCAAAAGTCACAGGAGCACTGATACGCAGTAAACCTTGCGCCTCATTCTTTAACTGCCCCATGCTCCCTTCCATGTCTTGAATACTTTCCAAAATGTGCTGAACGTGTTGCACACATCGCTCGCCCGCTTCTGTAAGGTGTACTTTTCTCGTCGTGCGGTTCAGCAGGCGTACCCCGAGTTGTTCCTCCAAATGAGATACGTACTTACTGACCAACTGATTTGACGTTCCCAGTTTCTCTGCTGCCTTGGTAAAACTGCCTTCTCTAGAGACCGTGAGAAACGCCTTCATGGTGTCAATCCTATCCATTAAACAAATCCTTTTAATAAGTCAATTACCAACAATACATTGGAAATTATTCAATGATAATGCCATTTATCATCTAAAGGAGAAAGATTAATCTTATTCCCAAGTTAAGACTTACTTGAATAAATCAACTCTGAGGGAAATACCATGAACAAGCACATTTTTAACAAAGTAATTCAATCCAATGCTGGCTTTGCGGCACTAGTACTGAGAGTTCCGGTAGGAATCATTTTGGCTGCACATGGTGCGCAAAAGCTGTTTGGCTGGTTTGGTGGCTATGGACTTGAAGGTACTGGCCAATGGATGGCAAGCATTGGGCTAGCACCCGGTTACCTAATGGCATTGATGGCTGGCAGTGCAGAATTCTTCGGAGGTTTAGCCTTGATATTTGGCCTTTTGACTCGCCCAGCAGCACTGGTCAATGCATTTGCCATGTTAGTGGCAATCTTCAGCGTTCACATCAGCCATGGCTTATTTATCAGCAATAACGGTTACGAGTTTGCTTTGGCGTTATTCGCTGCCACTTTAGCGCTAGCCATTCAAGGTGGCGGAAAGTTTGCCATTGATAACCGCTTACTTGGTGCAACCAAAACCGCTTAATAAAAGCTATTGGACTCGAAACAAATTAGACAAACAACAGACGCCCATGGCGTACGCTCGCAGGGGGCTCTTCGAAAAAAGGAAAGATTATGTTGGTAAATGGTAAGTGGGAACGCAAGTGGGATCCCGTTCAAGAGAAAGACAGTGAAGGCCGCTTCATCCGCCAAAGCAGCGCATTCACAAATCGCATTGACGATGCACAGTCAGCAGTCGATAAAGGTTTGCGACTCTATGCTGCTTACATTTGTCCTTGGGCAACACGCACATTAATTGCTCGCTCGTTGTTTAACTTAGAAGATGTAATTGACGTAAAAATCTTAGACCCAGTACTAACAGATTTCGGTTGGCAATTTGGGGGTGAATCTGATTCAACGGTAGGCTCTACAGAGAGTGGCATTGAGGGAGTGCAATACGCTCTCCATCTCTATACGATGACTGATGACCAATACACTGGTCGAGCGACTGTGCCTGTAC
>NZ_JBFRNC010000126.1:0-1220 GCF_041470825.1 Vibrio sp. 10N.261.55.A10
CGTGGCACTGCAATTGACCAGCTTGGTGAAGGGCAAAGCCTAACCGATGCGATTACAGTCCATTCAAAAGATGGTACAACACACGATATTGTCATCACCATTCACGGCAGTAACGACAGACCTTACTGTTCATCTGAAGTGGTGCTTGCAAATGGCAGTGAAGATACACGCCAAACCTTAACCACTGCGCAACTATTAGCGAATACCGTCGATGTGGATGCCAATGACGCCGGTAAGCTAACCATTGAAAACCTCCATGTCGACCATGGCTCTATTCTAAACAATGCCGATGGTACGTTTACGTTTACCCCAGAGAAAGACTATAACGGCGATGTACACTTCAGCTATGACGTTAAGGATGCACACGGTGGTGTGACCCACACCGGCGCAACCACCAACTTAGCTGCGGTTAACGACAACCCTGATGTGACACCTTTAACCGACAGTGTCAGTGAGGGGGTCGATAATCATCACACCCTCAATCTGCTAGTAGGTGCCACAGACAAAGACGGCGACGCTTTAACCATCAGTCACCTTGAATATGCCATCGATGGTCAACTTCAGGCAGGGAAAATCCCCGCAGGTATCACCTTAGATACTGATGGTCATACATTAATTGTTGATGCCACCAATCCCGCATTTAACCATTTGGCCAATGGTCAGTCGCAACAAATCGCTATCACCTATCAAGTAGAAGATGGCCATGGTGGAAGTACGCAACAAACCGCCACGCTTACGATTGCCGGGACAGATGATAAAGCCACACTGGTTTCTAATGTCATTCAGCTCACTGAAACACAAGCGCTGGATAGCGAATTTAAATCCTATAGAGGCCAGCTTCAGCTTATCGATCCAGATAGTGGCGATAACACACAATTTCTCCATAGTGGTAAATATTTGGGTCAAGGTTTTTCTCCAGGTTATTTTGATGTTTTTCCAGACGGGTCTTATCAATTTAGTTTACAAGGAGCCAACAAACGCTATGCAGATGACCATATTGCTAGTTTGCGAACTGGCGAATCAATGCAGATCCCCTATGAAGTTGAAACCAGTGACGGTCAGAAGCTGACAATCATGGTTAAAGTGATTGGCGAAGATAACCAAGCAAGAATTGAAGTGACGCCATACTCCAGCCTCAATAATCATGTTTACGAAGATCACACTTCCTTTGGCAATACCACTAATCAGCTCAGCAGTGGTGGCACGTTACACGTGATTGA
>NZ_JBFRNC010000126.1:2111-2440 GCF_041470825.1 Vibrio sp. 10N.261.55.A10
GTTCATGGCACCAATGATGCCCCAGTTGCATCAGCTGAAGTACGTTTAGCGAATGGCTTAGAAGATACCCAGATAGTCCTCACCCCTGCACAGCTACTGGCCAATTGTAGCGATGTTGACGACAACGACATTGGCAAATTATCCATTGAAAACCTACAGGCTGACCACGGTGCTATTGCGTTAAATGCCGATGGCACGTTCACTTTTACCCCAGATAAAGACTATAACGGCCAAGTGCATTTTAGCTATGATGTTAAAGATGCACACGGAGGAGTAACACACACTGGTGCATCAACAACACTCTCGGCAGTTGGCGATAAAGCCCAAAT
>NZ_JBFRNC010000127.1:0-300 GCF_041470825.1 Vibrio sp. 10N.261.55.A10
CTTAAACAATGCATCCGGACGCGGGATGGAGCAGTTTGGTAGCTCGTCGGGCTCATAACCCGAAGGTCGTCGGTTCAAATCCGGCTCCCGCAACCACATTACAGTTAAGCGCTATCTGTTGCCCAAGGCAGTAAGAGCAGCGATTAACTAATGCGATACTAGCTCAGTTGGTAGAGCGCAACCTTGCCAAGGTTGAGGTCATCGGTTCGAACCCGATGTATCGCTCCAAATTAGTCTCCTAGAGACAAGATTCATTGACTTAAACAATGCATCCGGACGCGGGATGGAGCAGTTTGGTAG
>NZ_JBFRNC010000128.1:0-1513 GCF_041470825.1 Vibrio sp. 10N.261.55.A10
GTATCGCATTTTCATTCTTATTATCTCTTAACTTATCAAACTAAGAGAAAGAATGGAGGCGCCTCCCGGAGTCGAACCGAGGTCCACGGATTTGCAATCCGCTGCATAGCCACTCTGCCAAGGCGCCTTTAATAGTGATTTAAGAGAACAACTCTTTATTCATCACTCTACTCAAAATGTAGAAGCTAGATAGATGGTGCCCCGGGCCGGACTTGAACCGGCACAGCGCGAACGCCGAGGGATTTTAAATCCCTTGTGTCTACCAATTCCACCACCAGGGCAACGCAATCTTGCGAGGCCGATTACTGAAAAGTAAAAACACCATCTCTCAGCGACCTAAGCCGTGAGAACGAGGTGTACTTTAACGGAAGGAAAAAATTCGTCAACAATAAATTTTATCTTTTAATTCAAGTGATTAATTATCGAACTCAAAAGAATAAATTTAGTGCAGCTTGTACGGTTCTTATACTTGGATTTCTAATTTAAACGGACAAATCACTGACAACCATTGATTCAAATACCAATTGAATGCGGTGATTTTATTGTTTTAAACCAAGCAAATGGCGTTTTCATGTGCTTTTCACATTCAACGATTAGAGTTTGAAGTAACTCTTATTAAGAAGTAAACATGTGAAACCACTAAAACGATATCAATATGAGCGCTATGCCGTTCTTTGTAACCTCGCCTACCCTAGAGTTTTTAAGCAGACTCGCTATGGTTTTGACCCTAATGGACAACGCATCATCAAGAACCAGTTTGGTAAAACCATGATTAGAGTGTTGTGGAGTAGCGACAAAGATGAAGTGGTTGTGGTAATCAAAGGATCGCACAGTATCTCAGATTGGCTACTAACCTTTGCTCTATGGACCAGAAGCTGTAAGAGAATTGGGCTCAATTATCGTGTGCATGCGGGTTTCTACCATCTAATGTTTCAAGAGAGCCAGCCAAGTCGTAATGAAGATAAGCTTGGCTTAACCGTTATTGAGCGCTTGGAAGCCACGCTCACACCTCTCATCGAACAAGGAAAAAGAGTGTCTATTACTGGCCACTCTTCCGGAGGCGCTATCGGTTGTGTCTTCGCTGATTACTTTGATCAAAAGTACCCAGGCTGTATTAAACGAATAGTGACTTTTGGCCAACCCGCCATTGGTGATTGGAGCTTTCGAAAGCACTATCGCATGAGTAAGAAGACCTACCGAATTTGCTGTGACATCGACATCGTGACCTTCATGCCACCGGTTCCTTTGCTCTATTGGCATGTAGGTAAAGTGCTTTGGCTTTATAACGGACGAATCTATGAGAACACTCCTACATTAATCCGCCTTGGTCGCTCTATCTTTAGTTGGCTGATAAGACCTTTCTCTTACCACTTGATGAGCAAGTATATCCGTAACAAAGATTTCTTTGATAAGCATTGAAATGGGTACGTAGGAAGCTTTTAGCGGGGCCAGAAACGAAAAAACCAGTCACTAGGACTGGTTTTTTCTGAATTATGGAGGCGCCTCCCGGAGT
>NZ_JBFRNC010000129.1:0-464 GCF_041470825.1 Vibrio sp. 10N.261.55.A10
TGCTTAAGGTTCTGTCTATGTGAGGCTTTTAGAAAAGCTCGGTAATGAGTAAAGGAAACTAATATTTAGGAAATGGAAGCCTAAATAAGATTGATGATGAGCGTTAGAATCACAACTAGAATGGAACCGACATAAGCAATTTCAATAATGTTTGAATCAATCCAGTTGCAGTATGCTTGAATTGCTAAACTCAGTTTGTTTTTCATAATGGCCTTTGGAAAATTAACCGAAATCTACTGTAAATAATAGCTTATTATGAGTGAGCTTTGGTGACGGTTTCAAAGGTTCCTTAGCGCTAACAGTGTGATTGCGGCGCTCACGTATTAACAATATCGTCCCGTGGGTTCATGGGGCGGATACAGTCGATAAGGTTTAAGAGCAGAAAATTGGGGTAAAAAAGAGCCGCTTATTTGTGGTTCATCGCGGCTTTCCAAGAAGTAGTCTGTATCTCGATACCCATACCC
>NZ_JBFRNC010000130.1:0-326 GCF_041470825.1 Vibrio sp. 10N.261.55.A10
GTTGGCGATAAAGCCCAAATCGCTGGCGTTGATACTGGTTCAATAACCGAAAACAGCGCGGGTGTCGACATGTCACCCGACTATGCTCACTCAGGCATCGCCACACTTGGCAATACAACACTCTATGCTGATGGCAAGCTGACCATCACAGACCCCGATGTAGGCGAGTCAGGATTTGAACGCCAAGGCAGCAATGGTTACGACTATCACGGCACCTATGGCGATCTAATCTTACTCACCGATGGCACCTGGCATTACCATGCCGATGCTGGGCATCTATCAGGTATAGGTGCTAGACCCACAACGCGTGGCACTGCAATTGACCA
>NZ_JBFRNC010000131.1:0-315 GCF_041470825.1 Vibrio sp. 10N.261.55.A10
AAAGATCAACACGCCCTAGTTACTTCTAAAGTTTTCGTAATATCAACATGTAATGAATGAGTTAATTTGGACTGCTGCATAATTGCTGCCCGTAGAGTTGCGATACTAGAAGTTATGTGAAAGTTCAGCGTGTCTGATGGTTCGTAACTCAGAATTGTCCAGAGGCTTCATAGACCTGAGGTTTGACTCGTGTGATCACGGAGCTAGACATTGGGTACTAAACTGACGGATTGCACTTTGCCTACTGGCAACTAGGAAGGAATTCTTCCTGGTTCAACTCATTCCTGCCCCATTCTTAGCCTTGCAGTTTATACT
>NZ_JBFRNC010000132.1:0-237 GCF_041470825.1 Vibrio sp. 10N.261.55.A10
TGCGACGTAATCCATTTCACCGGTTCCAGGAGTAACTGTAGGAATACCAGGTTCGATAGGCTCACCGGGAATGATCGGTTTGATTGGAGTATCTGTACCTGGTGGTGTGATAGGACGGTCACCAGAAACTAGATAAAAAGATTTGCCATCAAAGCCATACATTTTACCGTCGTAATATACGATGTTATCGGTAATCGAGATTTCATGTTGTGGAACGCGCACGGTCTCCCCGTCTAC
>NZ_JBFRNC010000133.1:0-1055 GCF_041470825.1 Vibrio sp. 10N.261.55.A10
GGTGTTGCTAAAGATTTCGCATCTATCGATAACGCTCCAGAAGAGCGTGAGCGCGGTATCACAATCGCAACTTCTCACGTTGAGTACGACACTCCAGCACGTCACTACGCACACGTAGACTGTCCAGGACACGCGGATTATGTTAAAAACATGATCACTGGTGCAGCACAAATGGACGGCGGTATCCTAGTTGTTGCTGCGACTGACGGCCCTATGCCTCAAACTCGTGAGCACATCCTACTTGGTCGTCAAGTTGGTATCCCTTACATCATCGTATTCATGAACAAATGTGACATGGTAGATGACGAAGAGCTACTTGAGCTAGTTGAGATGGAAGTTCGTGAACTTCTTTCTGAATACGACTTCCCAGGTGATGACCTACCAGTTATCCAAGGTTCTGCACTTGGCGCACTAAACGGCGAGAAGCAGTGGGAAGACAAGATCGTTGAGCTTGCAGAAGCACTAGATTCTTACATTCCTGAGCCAGAGCGTGCAGTTGACCAACCGTTCCTACTACCAATTGAAGATGTATTCTCAATTCAAGGTCGTGGTACTGTTGTAACTGGTCGTATCGAGCGCGGTATCCTACGTGTAGGTGACGAAGTAGAAATCGTTGGTATCAAAGAGACTACTCTTACTACTTGTACTGGTGTTGAAATGTTCCGTAAACTGCTTGACGAAGGTCGTGCAGGTGAGAACGTTGGTGCACTTCTACGTGGTACTAAGCGTGATGACGTTGAACGTGGTCAAGTACTTTCTGCGAAAGGTTCTATCAACCCACACACTAAGTTTGAGTCTGAAGTATACGTACTTTCTAAAGACGAAGGCGGCCGTCACACTCCTTTCTTCAAAGGTTACCGTCCACAGTTCTACTTCCGTACAACTGACGTAACAGGCGACATCACTCTACCAGAAGGCGTAGAAATGGTAATGCCAGGTGACAACGTTCAAATGACTGTTGAGCTAATCGCTCCAATCGCAATGGACGAAGGTCTACGTTTCGCAATCCGCGAAGGTGGCCGTACAGTTGGTGCTGGTGTTGTAGCTAAAATCTT
>NZ_JBFRNC010000134.1:0-425 GCF_041470825.1 Vibrio sp. 10N.261.55.A10
GGTATGCCTAAAACGATAGAAATAGCCTAATAATCACCCATACTGGCCGTTTCTATCTGAGATCCAATTAGGAAACAAAGCCTCATAACGATCATGATATAGCATGGATACGGCCACATCAATTCACCAGACTTATGCATATTATGCACTGGTTAGCGATTTGATGGCAGTTAAACCTTAGGGAGAGACCGAAGAGTAAAACGCTAATACATATCTTGCAAGTCTTCATAGTAGTTTAATGGTTTTACATTAAGAGAATTAAATTTTATCTAACTTCGTAATATTTAATACCTGAACCTAAGATCTGGTATGTAAACCATGATTCTTGGCAACACTTGATTATTCACATCAACGTAAGCTATGTAAGATCATAGATGAATAGTTAGACAGATTTAATCGAGTGCAAAAAAAAAGGTTCATCGCGG
>NZ_JBFRNC010000135.1:0-405 GCF_041470825.1 Vibrio sp. 10N.261.55.A10
ACCGAATGTCGCTTTCGGTTAGTTGGTTGCCAACGGCAAAATCGTTATTCGCAAAATGTGTTTCCAGTTCTTCTAAGCGAGCGAAAATATCAACCATGGCTTCGTCGTAAGCTTTCTGGCTGGAAGCGAATCCTGCGCGATACACGCCATTGTTTAAGCTGTCGTAGATACTGCCATTAAACTCTTCAATTTGTGACTGCAACTCAGTCGGGTACAAATTGATGTTTGAATTATGAATCGGTCGTAAGTCTTCGTTCAAAATATGAAGAATATCAGCAGACTCGTTGTTGATGATTTTGTTATCACCACAATCCCAAAGTACAGGCACAGTCGCTCGACCAGTGTATTGGTCATCAGTCATCGTATAGAGATGGAGAGCGTATTGCACTCCCTCAATGCCACTCT
>NZ_JBFRNC010000136.1:0-623 GCF_041470825.1 Vibrio sp. 10N.261.55.A10
TTCGGTGGTATCCCTGATGGCGTCGGCATCGTTGAGCGTTTCGACACGTTCGCAAGCCAATATGCAACAGACAAAGGCGTTGATTTCCTACGTCGTGCACTAAGCTACGCAAAAGACCGTCTAGGCATCGAAAAACAAGCGTTCCTAAACGAGCTAGTACTGGCTTACCTTGCGTGTAACTACCCAGTGCCACCACGTATGCTAGTGAACATCGAGAAAGTGGTTAAACAATACATCGCAGAAGAGATGTACGGCCCAATGCCAATGACGACTAACTTTGACCTGTTCGCAACAGAAGGCGGCACTGCGTCAATGACGTACACGTTCGCAACCATGTTCAACAATGGTCTATTGAAAAAAGGTGACAAAGTTGCGCTAATCACGCCAATCTTTACACCTTACCTAGAAATCCCAGAGCTAGCAGAATATGAGCTGGAAATCGTAGAGCTACGCCTTGATGAGACCACTTGGCAGCTACCAATGTCTGAAATCGAAAAACTGGCAGATACAGACATCAAACTGCTTTGTGTTGTTAACCCAGCAAACCCAGCATCAGTTAAATTCTCTGATGAAACACTGGATAACCTAGCAAACTTCGTCAACGAGCAACGCAGTGACCTATT
>NZ_JBFRNC010000137.1:0-290 GCF_041470825.1 Vibrio sp. 10N.261.55.A10
GAGTTTGAGTAGTCATAATATTTACCTAATAATTTAATATTAAACACTTGTAATTAAATAAAGTGTTTTACTTAAGCGTGATTATTCAGGCCTACCCTATTTTTGATTGGGTAGGTCTGTTAATAAGTTGATGATTTTTTAAATCTATAATGAGTTGTAGGTTTTAATTACATACCCGCATTAACGGTAATAATGCCGACGATAATTGGGCCCCATAGAGTCAGTAACACGTTGGCTACGGCGTAAGTCACAGTAAAAGAGAATACTGGCGTTGCGTTGCCTGTTTTTTC
>NZ_JBFRNC010000138.1:0-750 GCF_041470825.1 Vibrio sp. 10N.261.55.A10
TGATTTAGGAAACAAAGCCTCGTTATGAATGGACTTTTCTGAACAAATTAATGTTTACAAATCTAACATCACGGATGCAAGAGTGGCTGGTAGGCATTAGACTTCTTTTTTCCTGCGAATAAGCTAAACTCTCATATGTAACCAATTACATTTGAGGTGTTTATGAAGTCGTTTGTCAATATTAAGGTCGTTTTATGTTCGTTTTTATTTTTTGCAACCTCAGCGATTGCTTCTATTAGTGCTGATGATGTCACGTTTTCAGGCCGAGTCGATGGAGATATACGAGCAATTTATTCTGACAAAAGTCTAACGAATGTGGATGGCATGCAAAACACGAAAGCTGTAAGAGGCATGACTCAGAGCAGTTATGTAACATTACTAAACAATGAAGTAGATGATGTAATTGTTCGTGAGGTTGACATGTAGTCAAGCGAACATAGCATATTAGATTCTAACTTTTTACCATATGCTTTAATACTCAATCGCTTAATTACATAGTATATAGATTGTACTGATAATTTAAGTGGGAAAATAATGAGGTATATTGGTTCAATAATATCGAATACGAATGTCAAAACTGTAGAGCTGTGTTTTGAAAGATTGAAGCAAGCAGGAGTTCATCCATCAGAACTATCTTTCGATGGATTGGTACTCCTGTTAATGTGCGCGGAAAGAGACCGCTTAGCAACACTGAGAGCTAATTGAGCATGGGTTTGAACAGGTTTGACAGCCAGGGCAAGATTACGAAGC
>NZ_JBFRNC010000139.1:0-315 GCF_041470825.1 Vibrio sp. 10N.261.55.A10
CATCGCCAGGCTTTAAATTTGAACACTTGTCAGCGACGACAAGTATTCCACTGCGGAGTGGTAGTTCAGTTGGTTAGAATACCGGCCTGTCACGCCGGGGGTCGCGGGTTCGAGTCCCGTCCACTCCGCCACTTATTCGATAACCTCGCCTAGTGCGAGGTTTCTTCGAATCTGAAGTAATGAAAGTTTTAGGGGTGTAGCTCCAATTGGCAGAGCAGCGGATTCCAAATCCGCGTGTTGGGAGTTCGAATCTCTCCACCCCTGCCATATTTAAGGCTCTAGCAGAAATGCTAGAGCCTTTTTGCTTTCTGAATC
>NZ_JBFRNC010000140.1:0-410 GCF_041470825.1 Vibrio sp. 10N.261.55.A10
TTTTACTTTAATTGGTATAACTTCCTTTTAAAATGGTCCCGAATGAAACTGAAGTACTGCAGTTTTAGGCTGGTGAAGTACTTTGATACAATGGAATGATTAACTCATTTATGTTGATGCAGGGTCTGAACTGCTTGATTGTTTTCGTTGGCAACCGCTGCTTAAGGCGTACCGCCATACTCGATTGCGTTTGGCAACTGCGTCCTCGGTTTGATGCTCCTAGCTATGCCGAGCGATTAGAAAGCTTTGAATGGTGGCATTGGGATGATGAAACACTAGCAGAAATATTGCCACCATTCCAAAAAGATTGCGGTGAGTTTTTGGCTTACTTTGAGCAAGTCTAACCCCAATATATTTTAAGTCTGAAACTAAAAAAGCAGCCTAAGTGGCTAATGCCGTTCACTTAAGAG
>NZ_JBFRNC010000141.1:0-220 GCF_041470825.1 Vibrio sp. 10N.261.55.A10
GTCGGCACACTAAATTCTTTGCTTAAAGAGTTAAACTCTTCAATTAAAACCTCATATAAAATGAAGTCCTTTAAAAATGGCTCCCCTTGCAAGACTTGAACTTGCGACATACGGATTAACAGTCCGCCGTTCTACCAACTGAACTAAAGGGGAATTACTTGTCTCAACATCAGGTCTATAAAGACCATTATTTGTTAAGTACCAAATAATGGTGCCTCGA
>NZ_JBFRNC010000142.1:0-726 GCF_041470825.1 Vibrio sp. 10N.261.55.A10
AAATACGTGGATTCCATATATGAAATGGGGCAAGCAATGATCGCGCTTAGAAAAGTCTGGGCATAAACAAGCCAACACTAACCTCACTAGTTTGGAGCTAAAAAGTGAATTGCAGCAGTCAATGTAGGGAGCGATGAGTGCTCGGCATTCGCGTGCTTTGCGATGGTCTATCCAACATATAAGATCAAAAAAGCGAGCACTAAGCTCGCTTTTAACTATCTGTTTTTGAAAAAATTACAGCAGTTCAACCGACTGCTGGGCGATCACGAATTCTTCGTTAGTTGGCAAGGTATTAGTACAGCACACATATTACAGCTTCCTCGAACAAACTTTTGAACATTTATGAGTCAGTGATTCTGCTAAATTAGCATTTAAAGGATTAACTCAGGTATTGCAAATCTCTAGCTACGTGGCCAAGTTCACTTAGCTACTACAGGAGCCGTTCAAGTCTTAAAAAACATCATCCCAATACGGTAAATCACCATAATAGTTACTGAGAAACTCGATAAAAACACTCAACTTAGTCGCAATCAGCTTACGGTGCGGATACACCGCATATAGCGCCATGGGTTCTGGCTCAAACTCTTTTAGAATAACGTTAAGTTGGCCCTTCTTTACTGCGTCAGACACGATAAAGGTGGGTTGAAAAACATAGCCCTCTCCCGCTATAGCGGACTCAACGAGGATATCGCCGTTGTTGCAGGAAATACCGGAACTCTCCTCTTT
>NZ_JBFRNC010000143.1:0-278 GCF_041470825.1 Vibrio sp. 10N.261.55.A10
AGTTTATTGAGTGTTCTTGCCCAATAATGTGCACCACCACACGCTTCAACGCCTATACGCATGAGTGGCATATTTGCTATTGTAGTCAGTAGTTTAGAGCGGGTTACTGACTTATGAAGTATGACCTTACCATTTTGGTCTACGGCATGAAGACTAAAGTGGTTTTTAGCTAGGTCGATACCGCAGAAATAAGAATAATCAGACATGGTGCCTCCGATGCATTTAAGTACCACATAAGTGTGGCAGATCCTCGGTAGGGGGAATCCATGTCATTCGTT
>NZ_JBFRNC010000144.1:0-201 GCF_041470825.1 Vibrio sp. 10N.261.55.A10
GAGAATTTAAACTCTTTGGGATAACCGCTGCTACGCAGTGAAAGTGGGGTGGCGATGCGTGTGTAGTATACGCTATTTGGAAGTCTCAATAAGTACATCTGTGCTACCTTTCTGTGCGAGATGATTTTCGAGGCTTTAGATACGAAAAAACCGCTGTAAAAACAGCGGTTTAATCTTTAAGAGTGGTGGAGGGATAGGGAT
>NZ_JBFRNC010000145.1:0-255 GCF_041470825.1 Vibrio sp. 10N.261.55.A10
GAAAAAACAGGCAACGCAACTCCAGTATTCTCATTCACAGTGACTTACGCAGTAGCCAACGTGCTATTGACCCTTTGGGGACCAATCATCGTCGGCATTATCTCCGTCAACGCTGGTATGTAATTCAGACTATAACGTCAGTCTAAGACGTCAATCCAATTAAAACACTAAGCGATTCCCTGGCCAAACATAGGGAAGGGGATCGACTTGCTAAAATTTATGAAAGTAAGGTATCTATTATGACTACTCAAACTC
>NZ_JBFRNC010000146.1:0-405 GCF_041470825.1 Vibrio sp. 10N.261.55.A10
AGAGTGGCATTGAGGGAGTGGAATACGCTCACCATCTTTATACGATGACTGATGACCAATACACTGGTCGAGCGACTGTGCCTGTACTTTGGGATTGTGGTGATAACAAAATCATCAACAACGAGTCTGCTGATATTCTTCATATTTTGAACGAAGACTTAAGACCGATTCATAATTCAAACATCAATTTGTACCCGACTGAGTTGCAATCACAAATTGAAGAGTTTAATGCCAGTATCTACGACAGCTTAAACAATGGCGTGTATCGCGCAGGATTCGCTTCAAGCCAGAAAGCTTACGACGAAGCCATGGTTGATATTTTCGCTCGCTTAGAAGAACTGGAAACACATTTTGCGAATAACGATTTTGCCGTTGGCAACCAACAAACCGAAAGCGACATTCGGT
>NZ_JBFRNC010000147.1:0-223 GCF_041470825.1 Vibrio sp. 10N.261.55.A10
GTCCACTCCGCCACTTATTCAGAGTTTCAGCTCTTTAAAACTGAAAATAGGGGTGTAGCTCCAATTGGCAGAGCAGCGGATTCCAAATCCGCGTGTTGGGAGTTCGAATCTCTCCACCCCTGCCATATTTAAGGCTCTAGCAGAAATGCTAGAGCCTTTTTGCTTTCTGGAATTTAATAAATTACAGAAAGTAGCCTGGTATAATACCAATCCGGAAAATTAA
>NZ_JBFRNC010000148.1:0-299 GCF_041470825.1 Vibrio sp. 10N.261.55.A10
TGTTAAAGAGCAAGAGTTTTAAGTGTTAAACTTTTAAACCCATTTTTAAATACTCTCTTACGAGAATGCTTAAAGATGGTGGGCGATACCGGGCTCGAACCAGTGACCCCCTGCTTGTAAGGCAGGTGCTCTCCCAACTGAGCTAATCGCCCATAAAGTTTTAATTCCTAATGGAAGGAATGGTGGAGCTATGCGGGATCGAACCGCAGACCTCCTGCGTGCAAGGCAGGCGCTCTCCCAGCTGAGCTATAGCCCCATATTTTTATTTCCTTGGGAGGAAATGGTGGGTCGTGCAGGAT